>JAYTUM010000279.1:0-3765 GCA_043744575.1 Acidimicrobiales bacterium
CAGTCGAGCCGGCCAGCAACGACGCGAAGTAAACGAGGCCGAACTTGAGCGAGCCGAGTGACGGCTCGAGCATGCGGCCGAGCTGATACAAAATGTACAGGTTCATCGCCACGTGCAAAATTCCGAAGTGCACGAAACCGCTGCTAACCATTCGATACCACTCGCCGTTCGCGATGAATACACGCGATACGCCTAGCCGGTAGGCCTCATTGGAGACGCCGCCGTTCATGCCCAGAGTGTTCGAGTTGGCAAGCCCCATCCACGCGAAGATTCCTAAATTGATTGCGATTAGCGCGTTGGTAACTGGGTATGGTGATGACGAGCGGCGCTGGTTAATTCGCTGGCGGTCGCGCGGGTTGGTAACGCGCGGCGCGCTTGCGCGTGGCAGCCGTGCCGGAAATTGCGATGGCGGCAGTTGCGGTGGGGGCAGTTGGCTCACGCGACTAGTCAGGCTCTTTTTCGGCGTATTCACGATTCGCCAGGTACCACTCGACTGTGCGCCTGATGCCGTCTTCGAAATCGGTGCTGGCGTGCCAGCCGAGTTCTGCCTCGGCGCGGGAGGCGTCGACTCGGCGTCGCGGTTGACCGTCGGGGCGCGTCGAATCCCATGCGAGTTCGCCACCGAAGCCAACTATCCGCGCAATCGTCTCGGCGGTTTCGCGGATCGTTACTTCGCGGTTGTTGCCTAAATTGAGAGGCTCCGCGCCGTCGCGCAACTGCGCGGCAAGCACAACGGCGTCGGCGGCGTCTTGCACGAAGAGGTAGTCGCGGCTGGCGGTGCCGGTGCCCCACACCGAAATTTTGTCGAGCCCAGATTCTTTTGCCTCGACACATTTTTTGATAATGGCGGGGATGACATGCGAGACCGACTCGTGAAACTTGTCGCCGGGGCCGAACAGATTTGTCGGAATCAGAAAGGCAAAATGTTGGCCATACTGCTTGGCGTTAACTTGTGCGTGCATCAGCATTGCCTTCTTGGCGATGCCGTACGGCGCGTTGGTCTCTTCGGGGAAGCCGTCCCACAGCGACTCTTCGCGAAACGGCACGGGCGTAAATTTTGGGTACGAGCAGACGGTACCCAGCAGCACTGTCTTGTGCACGCCAACTTGGCGGGCGGCCTCGATGACGTGAGTGCCCATCAGCAGGTTGTCGAGATACAACTGCGCTGGTGCGACCTGGTTGTAGCCGATGCCACCGACGCGCGCCGCTAGGTGCACGACATGGCTCGGTCGGTGCTGAATGAATAATTGTTCGGCAACGCCGAACTTGGTGAAGTCGGCTTCGAGCCTGCGCGGAGCGACGACGCTGGCGCCGGCACTGCGTAAAGTTGCGACGACATGTGAGCCGAGAAAACCGTTGCCGCCGGTGACGACGACGGTCCGATTAGCCCAATAGGTGCGCGATTCTGCAGTCGCGCTCGGCGAGGTCATAGGTAACAGGATACTGAGTTGGCACAATAGAGGCGTGCGAGTCGGCTACACACTTGAGCAGTGCTGGCACCAAGTGCCCGGCGGCACGGCCGTGGCGGCAATAGAAGTGGCCCGCGAAATGCCCAGCGTGCGGGAGGACATCTCGCTGATAGGCGTTGCCGGCAAACATTCTGCTGCGCCGCGCGAAGCCTTCGCGCCACCGTGCGAGGTGCGCCAGTTGCCGCTTGCGGGCGGCTTGTTGTACGAGGCTTCGCTGCGATTTAATCGTCCGTTTGTCGAGCGAACTCTCGGATCAATCGACCTCTTGCACTGCACCTCCTTGATTCCGTTTGCAACCCGCGCGCCGATGATCGCAACCGTGCACGACTGTGCGTTCTTGCATCACCCTCAGTTTTTTACGCGCCGTGGGAACAGGGTGTTTCGACGCAGCCTGCAGGTTTTAAAAAGGCGCGCGGCGATGGTGCTGTGCTCGTCGTTTGCCACCGTGAATGATTGCCTCGAGTTTGGTTTCCCGCCAGACCGCGTGCGTCACGTAACTCTTGGCGTGCGCAGCGAGATCGCCACCGACGACGACATCGTCAAGGCGCGCGCGGCGTACTCGCTGCCGAGCGAGTATCTGCTGTTCGTCGGCACGCTCGAACCGCGCAAGAATCTCGCCCGCTTGGTCGAGGCGATCAGCAGTCATCCCGAGTCGCCGTTGCTGGTTATTGCTGGGGCCGAGGGTTGGGGCGAGATGAACATTCAGCCCGGCGCGAATGTTCAATTCATCGGCTTTGTTGATGAAATGCATTTGGCCGGGCTGTACGCCGGTGCCCGCGTTATGTGCTATCCGTCGGTGTGGGAGGGTTTTGGCCTGCCGATCTTGGAGGCGATGGCACAGGGCACACCGGTCGTGACCAGCAGTGGCACTTCTACTGAAGAGGTCGCCAATGGCGCTGCCGTGCTCGTAGACCCTTACAGCGCCGAGAGTATTTGGGATGGCATCGAGCGGGCACTGCACGATCATGACGAGTTGGCGATGAGGGGAAGGGCTCGGGCGAAGACGGCAACATGGGCGCACACCGCGGCCCTGACCGCGCTGTCCTACGACGAAGTGCTGTTATGAGCAAGAAAATTTCGGTAGCGGTGAATATGTTGTGGTGTGTTGCCGGCAGGGTCGGCGGCAGCGAAGAATATTTGGTGCGCCAACTCAGCGGGCTCGGCGCAATCGACTCGCCGTACGCGGTGACACTTTACGCGCCGCGCGGCTTTTCGTCGGCTCACCCCGAGTTACTGGAGAAGCATAAATTTGTCGAGGCGCCGTCAGATTGTCGTCGCCGCGAAACCCGAGTGTTGCTCGAAAACACGTGGTTCGTCGGCAAGACTCGGGGCAGCGACATCGTGCACCACGGCGGCGGCACGCTGCCGACGCGCTCCACGGGAACCACGTTGTTGACGGTGCACGATGTGCAGTATCTGACGTACCCCGAATACTTCAGCAGCTACAAATTGCATTACCTTCGCAATCGCGTACCATCTGCGTTGCGCAGAAGCGACGCGGTGGCCGTGCCCAGCGCGTACGTGGCCGCGACGCTCGCCGATTCGTTCGGCGTTTTGCCCGAAAAAATTTACGTTGTGCGGCACGGGGTCTCGCCGGCCCTCGGCGCCACGGCAACCCCAGAGGCCGAACTGCGCTCGCGATTTGATCTTGGCGCCGGCGAAGTGTTGTTCATGCCGGCGATCACGCACCCGCACAAAAATCACGAGTTCCTATTGCGGATGATGAGCCTCCATTGGTCAGACCCAAATTTGCGGCTCGTGTTAGCGGGCGGCGAGGGTCGCGCCGACGCATCGATACAAAGACTGGTTGTCGATCTCGGCATACAAGATCGCGTTGTTCGCATCGGGCGTGTCGGCGCCGACGATCGCGACGGCCTGATCAAGATGTCGCTGGCGGTTGTCTTTCCGAGCAGTTACGAAGGCTTCGGCGCCCCCGTGCTCGAGGCGATGAAGTTGGGTACGCCTGTGATTGCAAGTGAGCAGGCGGCCGTAGTTGAGGTGCTTGGCGGATCGGGCCTTAACCTGCCAATACAAGTCGAAGCGTGGGCCGACGCATTGGATGTAGTGCGCGCGCGACGTGCCGAGATGGCCCGACATGGCTTGCTACGCGCGACTCAATACACCGACTCGATGTCGGCGCAAGATTTGTGCAGCGCCTATGCCGGAGCACTCAATGCTCGCGGGAGTCTTAGATGAGCGAGAGCAAAAATCGTTTGCGGCTAGTCGTACTGTGCCCGCATTTCGAGCCCGACATGGCCCCGACGGGCGCGGTGATGTCGCGAATAGTGCACGAACT
>JAYTUM010000280.1:0-3718 GCA_043744575.1 Acidimicrobiales bacterium
AAAGTCGCAAATGCGTATGGCGAGCCTGTCGTCAGCGAGCGCCACCGCCACCGCTACGAATTTAATTCTGGTTACCGACAGCGCTTCGAGGCCGCGGGATTCATTTGCAGCGGCACCTCGCCAGACAAACGTTTGGTTGAGTTCATCGAACTGAATAATCATCCATTTTGGATTGGCACTCAGGCCCACCCAGAGTTCAAGAGTCGGCCTGATCGTCCGCACCCGTTGTTTCGCGAGTTGATCGGTGCCGCGCTTAGGCGCCGATCAGAGATCGCAGTTTCTGGCTCCGCCGATGCGGTTACGCAAAGATCTACTGTCAGCAAATAATTTTCGTCGCACCCAGTACCAGGTCATTCACGAGTGGTAGTCGGTGCACTCGAGGTGGGACACTCTCGGGCGGATCGTGCAGGCCCCTGGGATCAGCAATGGCATGGTGCAGATTTTCTTGGCGCGAGATCGACAACGCGGTGGCCATAATCGGCATTATGCGCGGCCTTCGCTTCGTTGGTGCGCATCCGTGACCTATCGTTAGTTCGTGAGTCGAGTCGCGCGAAAATGAATTCTTTGGCCCCCACCGAGCGGTTTTTTACCTGGATGCGAGTCGAGCAAGGGAGGTCGCCGCTGACGCTCGAAGCGTATGGGCGAGACCTGCGCCACTACGAGGCATTTCTGCTACAACATTCAAGCGACATTTTGACTGCGACTAGCGCGGTCGTCGAGCAGTATGTCGCCGTGCTGCGAGCGAGCGGTAGGGCCCCCAAATCTGTGGCGCGCCAATTTGCCGCGGTGCGAATGTTGCATCGTTACCTCGCCGAGGAGCGGATACGACTAGATAACCCGACCCTTAGCGTCGACGGAGTCAAGGTCCCCGCGGGCTTACCAAAGGCGCTTTCCGAAGAGCAAGTTGGGGCGCTCCTAGCGGCTGTGACGGGGGCCGATTCATTCGCCTTACGGGATCGGGCGGTGCTCGAGTTTTTATATGCCACCGGTGCGCGAGTGTCTGAAGTATGTGGTCTTTCAATCAGTGACCTTGATATGGACGCATCGCTGGTCAGGTTGTTTGGTAAAGGTTCTAAAGAACGCATCGTGCCCTTCGGTAGGGTTGCCCACGAGGCGCTGACCGAGTGGTTTGGTAATTCGGGTCGCGAGATGTTGGCGCCGCAGCAATGGGCTCGGCGCGACGACTCCGACGCCGTCTTTCTAGGAGCGCGAGGCACGCGACTCTCGCGCCAGGCGATATGGGGGATCGTGCGAAATTACGCCGCCGCCGCCGGCATCAATGAGCATCTCTCGCCGCACGTGTTGCGCCATTCGTGCGCCACGCACATGCTCGTGCACGGCGCCGATTTGCGAATTGTGCAAGAGCTTTTAGGACACGCCTCGGTGAGTACCACTCAGGTGTACACGCGAGTCGACAACGAGGTGTTGTGGGAAATGTATCGCGAGTCGCACCCGCGCGCCAGAGCGCCAAAGGCCTGAGGTGTTACATCTCGTCAGGCGTTTTCTTGGCTCGCTTGCCAAGCGAGAGATCTCAGCGGGTGATCGAGAATGGGCCGCTTCGATCATGTCGATTGAAGAGATGAAGCTGTGGTCAGGGCAGATGCTCCTCGACCAGGTGCACTCGTTGCAAATAGTCAGGCGCTTTATTGTGATAATGCCAGATGCCACCCGCGAAGAAGTCGCCGCGGCACTTTTGCACGACGTCGGTAAATCTATCGCTCAGCTCGGTGTCGCAGCGCGCGTAGCGGCAACGCTCTTGCCGGCTCGGGTCGCGCGCGCGACCCCTCGCTTCGCCGCCTATCGAGGTCACGAGAAAATTGGCGCCGAAATGTTGCGCGTGATTGGTTCGAGCGAGGTAACGGTGGCGCTCGTCGAGGGCACCGCAACTACGAATGCCGCGAAGGCGCTTTTGCTCGCCGACCGGGTCTAGCCACGCGGTTCTAGCCCCGGGGCAACAGACCAATCGCCGCGTGGGCGCGCGCCAGGGTTGCGGCGGCAACTTCGCCGGCTCGCTGCGCGCCAATCGCCAGAAGTCGTTGCAGTTCGCCGCGGTCACACATCAATTCTTTGTACTTGCTTTGAATCGGTCGCAGCATCGCGGCGACTGCAGTACCCGCGTCTGTCTTTAGCGCGCCGTATTGTGTGTAATTCTCGGCGACTTGCAACGCCGATTTGTGTGTCGCGGCGCCGAGAATCTCGAGCAGGTTGGCAATGCCTGGTTTGGTTTCGCGGTCGTAGCGGACATCGTTGTCACTATCGGTCACGGCGCGCTTGAACTTCTTCTCGATCACGTTGGGTTCGTCTAATAGGTAAACAATGCCAGAATCGTTGTCGCCAGACTTCGACATTTTGCTGGTCGGCTCCTGCAGATCCATGACTCGGGCGCCGGCCCTTGGCGTGACGGCCTTGGGGATCACGAAGGTATCGCCGAAGCGATGGTTAAAGCGCATCGCGATATCGCGGGTGATCTCGATGTGCTGGCGCTGGTCGTCGCCAACCGGCACCTCCTGGGCGTCGTACAACAAAATGTCCGCCGCCATCAGTGCGGGGTAAGTGAACAAGCCCGCGGCCACGAACTCGGCCTCGCGCCGTGCCGACTTGTCCTTGAATTGGGTCATCCTGCTGAGCTCGCCGACGCTGACCGTACATTCCATTATCCACCCGAGTTGACTGTGCTCGGGCAGGTGGCTTTGCACAAAGATCGTCGCCAAATTGGGGTCGAGACCCACCGCGAACAGCATCGCGGCGAGCTCGAGAGTTTGCTGGCCGATTATGCCAGGCTTGTCGGTGACCGTGAGCGCATGCAGGTCGACAATGCCGTGAAAGACGTCTCCCTCGTGCTGGCCTTCCGCCCAATTTCGAAGCGCCCCTAAATAATTGCCTAAATGGACGCCGCCAGTAGGTTGGATGCACGACAGAACACGAGTCACGCGACAACGCTAGTCGCATTGACGGTCTCGGAGACCGTAATTAAGTATCATTTAGCACGATGGGATACGACGTAACGACGCCGACCTACGCGGGGCCCTTCGACTTATTGTTGCACCTGATCTTGAGCGACGAGGTCAATATTCACGAAGTATCACTCGTGCGGATCATTGAGTCGTATTTGGACGAGATTCAAAAAATGGAAAAACTAGACCTCGAGGTTGCGACCGAGTTTCTATTGATCGCCGCAACTCTGATCGAACTAAAAACCCGACGCTTGCTGCCCGGGCGCGAAGATGGCGACCTCGACGAAGAACTAGCGCTTTGGGAAGAGCGCGACTTGCTTCTAGCGCGGTTGTTGGACTGCAAGACCTTCAAGGATGTTGCCGGCGTGATGAATTCGCTGATCGAACGCGCCGACCTCAGTTTCCCTCGAATGACCGGGCCGGAAGAGTCCTTTGCCTCACTGATGCCCGATCTGCTCGAAGGCGTTACCCCGATACGCCTGCACAAATCAATAACAAAGTTGCTGGAGCCCAAGCAACGCGTCACGCTCGACCTGGTGCACGTAACGCCGATTCGTGCCAGTGTCGCCGACGCGCTCATCGAACTAATCGAGATGCTGCCGCTCGCCGGCAAGAAGACATTTGCCGAGTTGTGTCGGGACATCGAAGAGCGCGTCGAGGTAATCGTCAGGTTTCTCGCCGTGCTCGAATTATTTAAACAGGGTCGCGTACAGATTGAGCAGGGTGATCGTTTCGGCGACATCGAGGTTCTATGGTGTGGCGGC
>JAYTUM010000281.1:0-3630 GCA_043744575.1 Acidimicrobiales bacterium
CCTTCGAAGCGGGCGATCTCGGCGCGGCCGACCACGTGCCAGTGCACTTCATCCGGGCCGTCGGCCAAACGCAGCGTGCGTTGCCCGGTGTACATGCGCGCGAGTGGCGTCCATTGCGAAACACCTGTGGCGCCGTGCATCTGAATTGCGTCGTCGATGATCTTGCAGACGCGCTCTGGCACCATTGCCTTGATCGCGCTCACCCAGATGCGGGCCTCGGCGTTGCCGAGCGTGTCCATCGCCTTGGCGGCGCGCAGCACCATCAGGCGCATCGCCTCAACTTCGATGCGCGCCTTGGCGATCACCTCGGTGTTTTTGCCGAGCCTGGCGATCGGCTTGCCGAATGCCTCGCGGTTCAGCCCGCGGCGCACCATCAACTCGATTGCGCGTTCGGCGGCGCCGATTCCGCGCATACAGTGGTGAATTCTTCCTGGCCCCAAGCGCACCTGCGAAATTTCAAAGCCGCGGCCCTCGCCCCACAAGATGTTGGACTTTGGAACGCGGACGTTGTTGAATCGCAAGTGCATGTGGCCGTGCGGCGCGTCGTCTTCGCCGAACACCTGCATGCCTCCGAGAATTTCTACGCCCGGCGTATCCATCGGAACCAAGATTTGCGACTGACGTTTATGCGGCGGGCCATCTGGGCTGGTCTGCACCATGCATATCATCACCTTGCAGCGCGGGTCGCCGGCGCCAGAGATGTAGTACTTCTCGCCGTTGATCAACCACTCTTCGCCATCGAGTTCGGCGCGACACGCAATGTTCTTGGCGTCTGACGACGCAACATCGGGTTCGGTCATCGCGAAAGCCGAGCGAATTTCGCCTGCGAGCAAGGGCTCGAGCCACTTCTTTTTCTGCTCTGGCGTGCCGACGCGCTCTAGCACTTCCATATTTCCGGTATCGGGCGCGCTGCAGTTTAAGCATTCGGACGCGAGAGGGCTTTTGCCTAACTCGTTGGCGATGTAGGCGTAGTCAAGGTTCGACAGGCCCTCCCCCGTCTCGGCGTTGGGCAGGAAGAAGTTCCATAATCCTTGCGCCTTGGCCTTGTCTTTTACCGACTGCAACAACTCGAGCTGGCCCTCGCCGTAGCCCCAGTGTTCTTTGCGGTTCTCGCCAAGCTTAAAGAACCTCTCGGTTATCGGCTCAACCTTATTGGCGATAAATAATTTTACGGCCTCATACAGCGGTACGGCTCGCGCCGACATCGCGAGGTTCATCGAATTGTCGGTGGTTATTCCTGAGTGCATTCCTGGTTTTGGCATACCCTCACGATACATCTCGACCCCATTACGGGTGTCAGCCGAGTCGCCAAGAACGCCGCGCGAATAGGGCAGCGAATTACGAGAGGATGACTAGCGGAATCTCGCGCGAGGTGCGCTCTTGGTAACCCGCATAGCCCTTGTAAGTCGCAGTGACGATCGGCCACATTCGCGCCCGCTCTTCGGGTGACGCCGTACGGGCGACCATACTTTTTTTCGGCTGGCCCATGTAGCGCACCAGCACCTGCGGATTGTCGTGCAGGTTCAGATACCAGGAGGGGTGAGTGTCGTCGCCGCCGCGCGACGCAACGATGACGATCGAGCCGTTCTCTTGCAGCGGTGACGTGAGCATACACGAGCGTTGCTCGCCGCTCTTGCGTCCGGTGGTCGTGAGCTCGAGCACCGGCATTTTGCCTGCTTTCCAACCCGCGCGGCCGCGCGTCACGCCCAGGATCAGGCGGTGCACCGCGTTCATTGTTTTAAGTTGGCGGTCGCTAGGCATGCGCTAAATCGTATCTGTTAGTGCGCCGCCGGGCTAGTAGCGCCGACAGCGTCCGCAACATATTTGGGTCGAAATGCTGAAACAAAGACAATCCCGCCGATCGCTATGCAGACAGCCGCCACGATCAGGGGTGTGTTTGAGGTGATGCCACTGGTGATATAACCGACCAAAATTGATGCTGGTACTTGCGCCAGGCTCTGCACGCTGCTGTAGATCCCCATCGCCTCGCCTTGCTTGCCCGTCTCGGCTGAGCGACTGACCAGGCTCGACATGTTGGCCATCGTCAGCCCATTGAATGCCGTGAAAAATGGGATCACCATGTACAGATACGAAGGCGAAGATGAGGGTATTAAGAAGTACATCAGCATCATCGATGAATTACCGAAGATGCTAAATCGCAACACCTTCCAGTCGGACATTTTCTTGGCGACGCGCGCTACCAACACGGCTTGCGAGAAAGCTATAAATAAACCGACGATCGCGAAGTAGTCGCCGGTCTTAGATTGGTTGAAGCCGAAGTTATTGCGCAGGTAAACTCCGAAGAACGTGGTGAAGAAAGTGAAGCCGGCACTGAAGAAAAACCCGGTCGTCAAAATCACGCGCAACCGGTCAGACCTGAAGCCACGAATAATGTTGCTAACTGCCTGAGCAAGATGGATGCGCGCGTGCTCAACCTTGTGCTTGAGAGTCTCTGGCAGTGTCTTCAAAACAATTAGGCAATTTGCGAGCGACAGAATCGCGGCAAACCAAAATGGCGTGGTTGCCCCGAACCAGCCGGGTGTGTCAAACAAACCGTAAAAACTTACGTGTGGTGCGCTCAACCTGCCGCCGAGATACGGCCCAATAATGAATCCCATGCCGAACGCAGCGCCGAGCAAACCAAAGTTCTTAGCGCGATTCTCATTTGTGCTGATGTCGCCGATGGCGGCCTGTGCCACGGCCAGATTGCCGCCAGTGATGCCGTCGAGGGCCCGCGCGGCAAATAGCAATGGAATATTCTTAGTAACAATGCCAACAGCGAACAGCACGTAGCCGATTGACGTGCCGAAAATCGAAAACGCCAACACTGGTCGCCGGCCGAGACGATCTGAGAGCTGCCCAAGAATCGGCGCCGCAATGAAGATGCAGAACGGAAAAATTGCCTGTAGCCAGCCGAGCATTATCAAACCTTGAGTAAACGACCAATCCTCGGGAGTAATACGAAACGGCGAGCCCGGGCTGATCAGCAACGGAAACACGGGGATCAAAATCCCGAACCCGAGCAAGTCGATAAATACGGTCGTAAAAATCGCCAACATCGGCCTGCGACCCTGGCGCTGTTGTGATTGTGGCGTGCCGGCAAAGGTCGTATTCATCTGCAACATTATGACTCACCGATTCGCAAAATTGCGATTCCGATGTGTCAATTGATTTGGCGAGTGAACCCCTTCCAGTACGGCTCACGCAACTTGAACTTCTGCAACTTGCCAGTCGCCGTGCGCGCCAATTCGACGCGAAACTCTGCGCGCTTTGGGCACTTGTAACCCGCGAGCTTGGTCTTGGCGTAGGCGATGACCTCGTCTTCGGTCAATGCCGAACCGGGCGTCTTAACGACGAGTGCCATCACGAGTTCGCCCCATTTCTCGTCGGGAATACCAATGACAGCGACTTCGGAAACTTCGGGGTGAGAAAAGATCGCGTCTTCGACCTCAATCGAACTGACATTTTCGCCGCCCGAAATGATCACATCTTTCTTGCGATCAGAAATAGTCAGGTAGTGATCGTTGCCGATCGTGCCGCCGTCGCCCGTGCGAAAGTATCCGTCGGCGATTGCCTTGGCGGTTTCTTCAGGCTGGTTCCAGTAGCCCTCCATAACCACATTGCTGCGCG
>JAYTUM010000282.1:0-3620 GCA_043744575.1 Acidimicrobiales bacterium
GCCGACGTAGCCCGCGATGTAGGCCTCGTTAAGTGCGGCCGCGACGCGCTCTTGCGCGAGCGCCATCTCACCGCGAATATACAAAAAACACTGCGACAAACCGGCCGCGTAGCAGGCGATCAGGCTGCCTTCGATTAGCTGATGCGGGTCGAGCTCCATCAGCAGGCGATCTTTATAGGTGCCAGGTTCGCTTTCGTCGCCGTTGACAACTAGATACTTCGGCCAAACCTGCTGCGGCATTAGGCCCCACTTGGTGCCGGCGGGGAAACCCGCGCCACCGCGACCCAAAACGGTGGCTGATTTAACTTCTTCGTGCACTGCGGTCGCACTGCGCGTCAGCGCGTTACGCAGACCGACGTAACCATTGGTCGCCAAGTAGCGCGCAAGCGTAAACGAGTCGGTAAATTCGAATCGCGAGGTGACAATCCTCGGGCGCTCGCCGGCGACAAAACCTGGCGCGTGGGAGTATGTATTGCTCATAGTGCAGGCCCCCCGCTAAGCCATGAAGGGCTTTGCGTGACCATCTCTGGCGCGACCGCGCCGACGCCGCGATTGGCCGAAATGTACTGACGAACCTTTGCCAACACGCCGTGAGGCGGAATTTCGCCAGACAACTTTCCAGCAGTCAGGTCGTCAATCAAAGCGTCGAAGTGTTGAGTCGTGACGCGCAGTCGGTAGCGATAGTTAACCTGCAAACTTGGCGCCTCGGTGCAAGCGGCCTGGCACTCGGCGTGGGCCAGCGTGAACATTCCATCTTCGGATGTGCCACCCGCTTTGACGCCGAGACGACCCTCGGCGTGGTGCATAAGTTCGCCACTTCCGCTCAAGGCGCACGACATCGTGCCGCAGATGTTGATCAAATATTTTCCTACTGGCTCGAAGCGAAACATCTCGTAGAAGGTTGCCGTGCCGTAAACCTCTGCAGACATGACGCCAACAAGTTGGCCGAGATGCGCCATCGCCTCGTTGGTGACGTAGCCGTTCTGCTCTTGCGCGAGGTGCAACAACGGCACTAGCGCCGACTTAGCTCGGGGGTAGCGCGCGATAATTTCTTTAGCCAAGGCGATGTTGGCATCGTTCAAACGGCTCATCTGTCGACCTCGCCGAGAACTGGGTCGACCGAAGAAATTACCGCCACCGCATCGGCTACTAAACCGCCGCGCATCATGTGCGGCATCGTCTGAATGTTGGCGAACGATGGCGCCCGCACGTGCATGCGGTACGGGGTCGCCGAACCGTCGCTGGCGATGTAACAACCGATCTCTCCGCGCGGGCTCTCGATCGCCAGATAGACCTCGCCCTCTGGCACCTTGAATCCCTCAGTGAAAATCTTAAAGTGGTGGATCAACGCCTCCATCGATTCGTTGATGCGCCCGCGGGGCGGCGGTGTGACCTTCTTGTTCTGGATTCGGTAGTCGCCGCTCGGCATACGATCGAGAATCTGACTCACGATTTTCATTGACTCACGAATCTCGGCGAGACGAATCGCGTAACGATCGTAGGCATCGCCGTAACTACCGATGACGACTTCGAAATCCAGTTGGTCGTAGTGCAAGTACGGCATGTCGCGGCGCAGATCCCACGCCACGCCGGTGCTGCGCAAAATCGGGCCGGTCGCGCCGAGGGCCACGGCCTCTTGCTGTGTAATCACGCCGACCCCCTGCAGGCGCTCGCGCCAAATCGGCTGACCGCTCATCAAAATGTCGTACTCGGCCAAGCGCGGCGTCAGCATCTCGAGAATTGCCAGCACATCGTCGCGCCAACCAGGCGGCAAGTCGGCGGCGACACCGCCAGGACGAATGAAGTTGTGGTTCATGCGCAATCCCGTAACCTTTTGAAAAAATCGCAGCACCTCTTCGCGCTCGCGCCAGCCGTACAACATCATCGACACAGCGCCGATGTCCATGCCGTTACTGGCCATAAACAACAAGTGGCTGCTCATGCGATTCATTTCTGAGAGCAGCATTCGCATCCACACCGCACGCTCCGGGATGTCGCCATCGATGCCCAGCAATTTTTCGGTCGCCATCGAGAACACGAGCTCGTTATTCAGCGGCGACGCGTAATCCATGCGTGTGACGTTGGTGCCGCCCTGCATGAAGGTCAGCGACTCACCCGTCTTTTCCATTCCGGTATGCAGGTAACCAATGATGGGTTTGCAGCGCAAAACCGTTTCTCCCTGCAACTCAAGCATTAAGCGCAGTACGCCGTGCGTGCTCGGATGTTGCGGGCCCATGTTGATGATCATCGTTTGATCCTCTGATGCGACCGTCTCGACTTCGGCAAGCAACGCCGCATCGGCTTCGCTCATGCGCAAGACAGCCCCGACTTCGCGCAGCACCTCCTTGGCGGTGAGCACGCTACGCGACTGCAACTCTTGTCGACCCTCGAATGTGCCAGCCGAAATAACTTCGTTATGCGCGTTCATGATGCGGCTCCCTTGAATTGCACGGGGATTCGTCCCTGCGAGTAGTCCTTGCGCAGTGGGTGCCCGTCCCAATCCTCTGGCATCAATATTCGCGTCATGTCTGGGTGGCCGCCAAACGAAATACCGAACATGTCGAAGACTTCGCGCTCCATCGCCTCGGTGCCAGGGTAGATATCAAACGCCGAGTCGATCACCGCGTCGCTCTCGGCAACTTGAACTCGCAGGCGTACGCGCTTGTGGTGGCGCAACGAAAGCAAATTGAGGACGATCTCAAAGCGCTCTGCGGAAACGCCGTCCGGCAAATTGCGCCCGGGGTGCGTCAAATAGTCAACCGCAGTCAGATCGACACACATTTCATAGCCATCTGCTGAGAGTTCTTTTAGAACGGATATGTAGCGATCCTTCGCGACAAGCAGCACATCTTGGCCAAGTGAATTGACAAGCGGTGCGCCGTGCACAGTCACAGGTGCGATTACTTCAGGCATCGACATTTGCTACTTCGATCCGAGAATTACCGGTGTGATCGACGAGGCGGCAATTTCTTGCACGTGCACACCCGCTCCGGCGCCGCTTGTCGAGCGCCGGCGCATGATCTCACCGTCTTCGATCAGTTGATGCAATGTCTCGATCGCGTGAATCAAGGTCTCTGGCGTTGGTGGGCAGCCTGGCGCGTAAACATCCACGGGCACGATTTGGTCGACGCCCTGGACGATCGCGTAATTATTAAACATTCCGCCGCTGCTCGCGCATACGCCCATCGAGATGACCCACTTCGGTTCCATCATTTGGTCGTAAACCTGACGTAAAACCGGAGCCATCTTTTGGCTAACACGGCCAGCCACGATCATAATGTCGGCCTGACGCGGTGAGGCTCGAAATACCTCCATGCCGAATCGAGCCAAGTCGTAGTGAGCCGTACCCGTCGCCATCATCTCAATCGCGCAACAGGCGAGACCGAAAGTCGCTCCCCAACTTGAACGCGAGCGCGACCACTTCACAACATCTTCGACTCGCCCCGTCAAAAAGTTGTGCTCGAGCCCGCCAAGGCCGTCATCGAGAACGTTTCTGACGAGGCCCATCAGGCAACTTTTGCGTTCTGGCGACCCTCAAGGCCAACGACGAGCACTTCGTAGGTTGGTGGCGTCATTGCAACTGAAACTTTGTCGCCACCGCTGCCGTCTAGTCGCACCGA
>JAYTUM010000283.1:0-3602 GCA_043744575.1 Acidimicrobiales bacterium
GGCCAGGTGTAGCTCTTGTTCGTGCCGAGTTCAAAGTGCACGATGATCTTGTCGTTGAGCGCCTGTTCAACATCAACTACGGGCTTGTGCACCTCATATTCGACATCGATGAGATCGAGCGCATCGCGCGAAACCATCTCTGACGTGGCCAAAATTGCCACGACGCCGTCGCCGACGTAACAAACCGTCTTGGCGGCCAGCGGGTAGTGCGGCGGGTTCTTCATGTCTGCGGTGACCGCCCACGCACAGGGCATCGGTGCGGCCCACATGCTTTGCAAATCTGCGCCGGTGTACACGGCGACGACGCCTAGTAGTGCGGCGGCGGCTGAGGCGTCTATCTTGACAATCGTGGCGCTGGCGTGCGGTGAGCGCAGCACCGCCAGGTGCAACGCGCCGGGAATGTTCAGGTCGCTCGTGTATTTGCCCTCGCCGGTGAGCAGGGCCGGGTCTTCGCGACGCAGCAACCTCGTACCGATAACTGTGTTCGGGCGATTCTCGATGATCGTCATGAGATGCTCCTAATTCGTTCCGGCCGCAGCCAGCACCGACTTCACAATGTTGTGGTAACCGGTGCAACGGCACAGGTTTCCTTCTAGACCGAGGCGAACGTCTTGCTCGCTCGGGTGTGGATTTTCGTTCAGCAATCCGATCGCGGCCATGACCATGCCTGGCGTGCAGTAACCGCACTGCAACCCGTGGTTCTCCATGAATGCTTGTTGCATCGGATGCATTACTCCGTCTTTGCTGAGACCCTCGATCGTGTCTACCTTGTCGCCGTCCGCCTGGACCGCCAGAATCGTGCAGCTCTTGACGGCCTCGCCGTTGAGGTGCACTGTGCACGCGCCACAACTCGAAGTGTCGCATCCGATGTTGGTGCCCGTGAGACTTAAGTGTTCGCGGATGTAATGCACGAGCAGCGTGCGAGGCTCGATGTCTCCCTCGGTTGCCGCGCCGTTGACGGTGATGTTGACTTTCATCATCTTCCCCTTATCGATAGTTCTAATCTTTGACCCGATTCAATGTTCTGCAAATCGCTGTACAACCCCGAGTAGATATCTTGCCCCAAGGCATAGGAAA
The DNA here is from genome assembly GCA_043744575.1 of Acidimicrobiales bacterium. Classification (GTDB taxonomy): domain Bacteria; phylum Actinomycetota; class Acidimicrobiia; order Acidimicrobiales; family Ilumatobacteraceae; genus UBA3006. The sequence continues at coordinate 1,078 of JAYTUM010000283.1, forward strand.
ACGCCTAATTGTCGAGTTTGTTTAGGCTCCGAAAAGCAAAGTAGAGGGTAAGGGCCGAAAGACAGCCGATACCGAGCAAGCCTCCCCAGGTATTGCCCCAACTCATATAGTCAACCGACGACTTTGTAACCAGGCCCTCTCGGGAAAGTCGCAAAATATTTGTGACGGGGTTAAAGCGGGCGACCGCATGGAGCCAGCCTGTCGTAAACGGCAGTGGCATTTGGGCGGACGAGAGATACAGGCCGACGAACATCGTTAGTTGCATGATGGCGGCTCCACGCATGTCGCGAAAACGAAACGCTAGTCCGAGACCCCAGCCAACGCAGATTGTAGCCATGCCCAACGAAGCGATGTACAGGGTGATGATGCCGAGGGGTCCGCCGGTAAAGCGCACTCCAAGAATTAGCCCGATCAAAGTCACAAATGTGCACAGCATCACTGCGCGCGCCCACGCCGTGAACAGCGGCCCGAGAATGAGCGAGAGTCGGGATGTAGGCGACATGCGCAGCCGGTCGTAGAAACCGGTCTCGATGTCTCGAATTGCGCTGAATCCGAGACCGACCCCACTGAAGGCAGAACCGAACAACACTCCGAGCGGCATGAACCAGTTCACCGACCGATCGGTGGGGAAGCCTGGAATTTTGATGATCGCCGCGAATGTTCCGGCGAATGCAATCGTCGTGAACACCGGCATCAACAGCGCCGGCAGGAATGCCGATGGGAGGCGACGAATGTTGCGCAACCCACGAAGGGTTAATCCAACAGCGCTTCGCAGCGACGAAGTCTGCATGGTATCGGTGACGCTCATCGCGCTCTGATCTTGCGCCGCAACTCGTTGAGCGCGAATGCCATACCTAAAACGCAGATGCCGAGCGGAACGACAATGCTGCGAAAAATTGCCGAGATGCTGAAACCGTCGAGGACTAGCGATCGCATTCCTTCGACTAAATATGAGATCGGATTGAAGTTGGCGATCGTCTGGTAAAGGCCCTGCATCAACTCGCGCGGGAAAAATGCGCTCGAGAAAAACAACAGCACGAACAACAGCGGGAACGAACCCTGCACGGCTTCCGCAGAACCAGTTCGGATAGCCACTGCAGACATCAGCGAGGCGATCCCGAGTGCGATAAGCGCGCCAGAAATTATCATTACGATTACGCCAGCAAGGCCGGCCTCGACGCGCACCCCAAATGGCAAGAGTGCGCAGATGAAAACTGCGGATTGCACGGCGCCGAAGATTGCGCTGCCCATCAAGTTGCCGATCAGAATGCCCGGGCGCGAAGTTGGCGACGCCAAGAGGCGGTCGAAGAAGCCGATCTCGATGTCGGTGGCCAGCGCTGCCGCGCCGGCAACACTTCCGAAGAGTACGCCTTGGATTACCGTCGACGCCAAAGTAAATTGCAAGAACGAGTCAACCTTGGGAAACCCGCGAATTGAAGTTGTTTTATTAAACGATGAGGCGCTGAGGGCGGCGAAAAATAATGGAAACACCATGCTGGGCGCAATTAATGCAGGCTGGCGCAAAATTGCAAGTGACGACCGTTTGGTTAGCGCGGCCGTTTGCCTAATAGCCAGTTCGGCCGTCACTTAGCAGCCCCCTCCAAACGGTGGCCCGTAGCTTCGGCGAAGACGTCGTCGAGGCTTGGTTCGTTGAGTTCGAGGTGAGAGACACGTATTCCGGCCTCGTCAAGTTTGCGTACGACTTGCGTGACCGCTTCGGCACCACCGCGCAGCCCCACGCCAAGCGTGCCGTCGGCCGTCGGGCGCATCTCGCCGAACGCTGCCAACACCGATTTTGCCCTTTCGTTCTGATCTGCGGTCACGCTGACCAACAGGGTCGGGTTGCCTACGGCCGCCTTGAGGTCGCGCGGTATGCCTTCCCGCACAATCTTTCCCTCGTCGATTATCGCAATGCGATCGGCGAGTTGATCGGCCTCTTCTAAATACTGAGTCGTCAGCATCACAGTGGTGCCCTCATTATTGAGTCTGCGGACTTCTTCCCACAGTGCGATGCGGCTCATCGGGTCGAGGCCAGTTGTCGGCTCATCCAAAAATAGAACCGTCGGCTGGTGGATGAGCGAAAGCGCGAGGTCGAGTCGACGACGCATGCCACCCGAATAGGTGCCGACGCGGCGGTCTGCCGCGGCGGTAAGGCCAACGCGTTCGAGCAACTCGGCAGCCCGATCGGGGATCTTATTTTTTGTAATTCCGTATAGCACAGCTTGCAACTTGAGTAATTCCGCCCCGGTCATCAGCGGGTCAATTGCGGCATCTTGTAGCGCGACACCGATGTTGCGGCGCACGCTGTCTGCCTGCTTGACGACATCAAACCCAGCGACGCGTGCCGAGCCAGATGTTGGGCGCAACAACGTAGTGAGCATGCGCACGACGGTGCTCTTGCCAGCGCCGTTTGGGCCGAGAAAGCCAAATATTTCGCCGGCATTTACGGTCAGATCAATACTGTCGACGGCCTTTAAGGTTCCAAAGTGGCGCGATAAATTTTCGACGACGATTGGGGCGCTGTT
>JAYTUM010000284.1:0-3594 GCA_043744575.1 Acidimicrobiales bacterium
ATTGTCGGCTGACTGTTTTGAGTTTGGAACACGCCGACTTGTTCGCCATTTATGCCATAGACATAACTGCGCTGATTGAGGCCCGAAAAATCAGGCAGCGCGACGGGCGTTTGCGAATGCGCATTCAATACCCCCCAGGCCTGGGGCGCGATTGCGCTCACTAGCGAAGCGATCAGCAATGCTCCCGCCAAAATGACGAGAGCAAGTCGAATATATGGCCGGAGATGGGGGTTCACGACGCCAATAACGCTACTCTGCCCCAATGACTTCGTCTCCCCAGTTCCCAATCAAGCCCTTCCGCTTTGGTATCCAGGCCTCCTCACAACCCGACCGCGCCAGTTGGGTCGGTCTTGCTAAGCGCGCCGAGGCCAACGGCTTTGATGTGCTGACCATGCCCGATCACTTCTCTGACCAACTCGCGCCGATTCCCGCGCTGATGGCGGCGGCCGATGCCACGACCTCTTTACGGGTCGGCGCATTGGTGTGGGACAACGACTACAAGCACCCGGTGGTTTTGGCAAAGGAACTCGCCACCATCGATTTGCTTTCGGGAGGCCGACTCGAATTGGGCATCGGCGCTGGATGGATGATCAGCGACTACGAACAATCGGGCATCGCCTACGACCGCGCGGGCGTGCGCATCGATCGATTCATCGAAGGCCTCGACGTGATTCGCGGGTGCATGGCCGAGGGCGCGTTCTCGTATTCGGGCAAGCACTACACGATCACCGACTACAACGGCTCGCCGAAACCGATACAGGCGCCGTGCCCGCCAATCTTGATCGGGGGCGGCGGTAAGCGCGTGCTCACCTACGCCGCGCAACACGCCGACATCGTCGGCATTAACGCCACGATGGCGTCTGGCGTCGTTGGTCCCGAGGCATTCTCGACGATGACCGCCGATGCCGTAGACGACAAGGTCGACATCGTCCGCGATACGGTCGGCGATCGTCTTGCTCACATCGAAATGAATATTCGCGCGTACATGGTCAGCGTCTCGGATGACGCGCAAGGTTCCATCGAGCGCTTCGCTAAGACCATGGGCGTCGAAACCAAAATGATGGCAGAGACGCCATTCGCGCTGATGGGACCGCAAGCGAAACTTGTCGAAGACCTGCTCGCTCGGCGCGAGCGTTGGGGGTTTTCGTACATCATCGTTGGCGGCGGCGATGTCGACAGTTTTGCGCCGGTCGTGGCCGCATTGCGCGGCAAATAACTAGCGCCGCAAATGTCTAGCGCCGAGAACTAATACGATTCGTCAAACGGCGCGCTGGTTTGGCGCGGGGGTCACACCGTCTGGCGGCAGCTTCTCGCCGCGCGCAATTGGGAAGTATTTGTGATGCCACTGCCCCGTGACCTCGTAGATGGCTGTGCCGACAGAGCCGTCACTCGTGCGCACATTCATTTCGCTCAGACCGCCACCCAATGTCGCGACAGTGCGTTGCGCGATATTGCTGTAGCGCTGAGCCCAACGACCCTCGGCCTCGATAGTGATCGTGCGTCCGCCCTGCAAAGTTAGGCGCACTGTGCCGGCCAAGCCGTGCACATCGTCACCATACTGCTCGTACGAAACCTTTGCGCCACTTTCGTTGCGCCATTGCAAATCGTGGTCGAAGCCAATCACGGCTATCGGCTGGCTGCCGTCGCTCGGCGCGAGGCAACCGTCGGTATACACGCGCGCGCCGTTCGGATATTCCCAACACCACACGCCGATCATTCCTTCTGGCAACTGAATCGCCAGCCACAACCACAGCGGGCAGCGGCTGTGACTGCGAATGCCCCACGAGTGGTCGCGCTGGCCCCACCAATTGTCGACATCATACTTAATTCCGTAATGCACGAAACTGCCGTTGAAGTTTCCGCTTTGAAACATATGCGACTGATCCCACACCAGTTCGTGACCGGCCCTCATCGTGCCGCGCTTCAGCAGGTAAGGCTGAGTGCGCGCGGTAAAGGTGATATCCATTGAGGCGCTCGACTCTGGCGACTCGGCCACCACCAGGCGCACCCGCTGCAGCGGCTCTTCTATATATATGGATACGGGCCCGACCCGAAAGTCGTTCTGGTCGCCATCGACGGCGCGGGCGTGACGGGCGAACAGCGGCTTGCCGCCGACGCGACCCAATTGCAGTGAGTCCATCTCGGCGCGGGCAGGAAAGTTGGCCAGGGTCAGCGTGACCACGTCGCCCGGCCTGTCGCGCAGGTGCATGATGAAGAATAGGCTCTCGCGCCAGTCGTGGTGATGCACGACGGTATTCGAAAACGGTTCGGGTATCTGGTGCGCAAAATTTTCATCCAGCGCCGTGAATTTAGCCATCACCACTCTCCTGATTTCGTCACCTCTTAAAAATCTTTTCCGATTCGAGGTCGATCGCCTGACGCCCGTGTCGCGCCGCCATCGCCACAAACATTTCGTCACCGCGTTCGGTTTGCTTGACCAACATAGATGCCGCGATCGCCATCGCAAAACCGGAAAACGAGTACAGCCGATACTGCCACCACAAGTCATCCCAATCCAACCCAACGCCGTGTTGCAGCATGCGGCTCTGGTATTCGCGAACCAGCAGCTCTTCGTGCGTGCGACGTTCATCGACTAGCAAACCAGCGCCAATGAAATACGATAGGTCCGAAATGCCTGGGCCCTGGCCGACGGTCTGCCAGTCGACGACAGCCACCGTCACGCCGCGGCCATTCTCTCCGCCTCCAACACCAAACAGCAAATTGTCAAGTCGATAGTCGCGGTGCACGGCAGTGTGCACCTGCGAGAAACACGAGAAATAAGCGCGAGCGTTGGTCACAAATCTGGCGCCGAGTTCGATTATGTCGTCTCCCAGCCGGTCGGCGTAACGCTCGCAGAATCCCGGGTAGAGGGCCTGATACAGGTCGGTATTGCCCTCGGTAAATTCCTTGGTCTGCTTGCCCAGCCACGACATTTTCTCGAGCCCGGGGTGGCACCAAAGCGGGCCGTGCAAACCCGTGAGTTCGCCCACCGCCGCAAGCGCGTGTTCAACCGTGCATCCGATCAACTGGTCGCCCTGCCGTGCCGGCGCCAAGTCCTCGAGCAGCAATAAAAAATCGTCCGCCCCGGCATCGTACGAATTGTGCAAGCACTTCGGCGTGCGAATTTTGGTTAGACCCGCCATCTCAGAATAGAAACTGGTCTCGAGTTCGTAGCAACGCGTTAGGCGCGACGCGCCCCTGCTGGCCTCGTTCAACGACGGAATTTTGGCGATCACGCTCGACGGCCCGTCGCACGGCGACAAATATTGCAGCCGCAATCTGAAGCTGTCGGCCATTTGGCCAGTGCCGACTGGAGAACACTCGACCGCCGTGATCGCCACGCCTCCAGTCGCCCTGGCTAGCAAACTGCTCAGTCTCGAAGCCGATAGCCCCCGTTGAACCGCAAGTTCGGCGCTCATGACCCCCCAGCAACACCCCGCAACGCTTGTAAACCTTAGCCCCGCGTTGATAACACCTTCGCCGCATAATAGCGGCAAAGAAATAGTGGAAATGTGTCCAGTCTGCTCATAGTCTTTAAGGACGGAATTGCTAAAAGGGCTTTTCCATTTATGAAAAGAGATATCACATGCGAGG
>JAYTUM010000285.1:0-3593 GCA_043744575.1 Acidimicrobiales bacterium
CACTAGTCTTTGATTGTGAATACGCTCGATGAACGACATTCAGGCAACCGCGCCGGACTATTGCGCGCAATGGTGCTGGGCGCTAATGACGGCATCATCTCGACTTCCTGCTTGTTGCTCGGCGTGGCGGCCGCCGATGCTTCGCGCTCGACGATTCTGACTGTCGGAATGGCCGGCTTGGTTGCCGGCGCATTGAGCATGGCCCTCGGCGAATATGTTTCGGTCAGTTCGCAGCGCGATTCAGAGCAAGCCGACATCGCCAAAGAGAAGTGGGAGCTCGAACACACCCCGGAGCAAGAGCTGATCGAATTAACAGCAATCTTCAAGGGCAAGGGCCTCTCAGAGGCGCTGGCCGGCGAGGTTGCAGTCGAGCTCTCGCACCACGACGCGCTCAAAATTCACTTGGCCGAAGAACTCGGCATCCACGATTCGACAATGGCTCGACCGTTGCAGGCCAGCATTGGCTCGGCCCTGTCGTTCGCTGTTGGTTCGTCAATTCCGCTAGCTGTCATTTCGTTCGCCTCGCAGACGGTGCGAGTCCCTGCAACAATTGGCGTCGTGATCGCCGCGCTCGTCGCGCTCGGCGCCGCAAGTTCCAGATACGGTGGTGCCCACCCCGTTCGCCCAGTTGTGCGAATCGTGATTGGCGGCCTTGTCGCGATCGGCTTGACGATGGCGGTCGGCTGGGCATTTGGCTCTATAATTGCCTAAAAATCAGCGCCTAATAGGCATTCTGTTCGTGGTGCTGTCCAGCGCCGGTTTCTCGACCGTGCCGGCACTTGCCAAGACGGCCTATGGCACCGGCCCAAACGCGCTAGGCATTATGACAGTTCGCTTCACGATCGCCAGCATCTTGCTCCTTGCCGCGCGACAAATGCTGAGTCATTCGGCGCCTTTGCCGAGCGCCAAAATTCTCTTACAAATGTTGGCCCTCGGTTTTTTTGGTTTGATGGCGGTGTCGTTCACATATCTTCTCGCTATCAGAGACATCGACACTGGCCTCGCGATCGTGATTTGGTACTGCAATCCGCTCTTCGTTGTCTTGGCGTCGTGGGTGTTGTACAAGAAGCGTCCGAGCCTCGGTATTATTTTGTCGCTATGTTTCACCCTGACTGGCATCTACATCACGGTGGGGCAAATCAAGGGAGCTCCGCCAAGCGCCATAACTCTGGTGTTGGTGTCGGCGGTGCTTTTCGCTGGCTACCTGCTCTCGGTCGCACATGTGCTGAAGCAGGTTGGCGTTCTAACAGGAGTTGCAATCATAAACGTCGGCACCGCGCTTGGTTATTGGGTGGTGTGCCTAATTCGGCCGTGGTCGCTGTCACCAGTATTTCCGCACAGCGCCAAAAGTTGGTGGATCATCCTGGCGCTGACACTGTTTGGCACCGTGGCCCCGTTCATGTGTTCGTTTGCAGGATTAAAGCGCGTTGGCCCGAGCCTACTTTCGATCATCACAACGATCGAACCGATTTTCGCCATCAGCATCGGAATAGTTTTTCTGCACGAGCAACTAACGCTTAATCGCGTGATTGGCGCTGGCTTCGTGATTGGAGCGCTGATCTCGGTATCTGTGATCGAATCGAGAAACGTAACTATTCCCGTACATCAATAATCGTAGCCACCACGGCGGTGCCGGCGAAAGCGCTCAGACTCTCGTTCGCCCCTAGCGAAATTGCGTCGCCGAACGCCAAGACTAAATTCTCGGTGCCAGATACACACTGGGTCGGCCCTACGGCGACGATGAGACGCGCCACGTATCTATCGACATCGCCGCCATAGGCTCCAATATTGAAATCGGAAACTTTCGCACCTGGGCGAGCCACCGTCAGAGAACCGCTGCATGACCCGCGCCGAGTCATCAGATTGATGTCGCGGATCGTGCCGCTCGATAGCCGTGCGCTCGTCATCGCTTCGCCGCGAAACGAGACAACCTCCAGGGGTTTACACTCGAATACCCGGCGATCGATCGTGAGCTTCATCCCGTGTCCCTCGACGAGCACCAACTGGCGATCGACGCCATCGATCTTAGAAAATGGTCCGTCCGTCACAATCGGCGCCATCGCTAGCCGCCATGTCCAAGTGTCGTCGGTGTCGCGATCACCAGCAATCTCAAGGCTCTCGCCCCGACCGTTGAGCCACGGCATCGGCCGATGTTCGGCAAACCTTCTGATCAGCACTTCGGATGCTAGATACCGTACAAACCTGAAAGATCAGCCTGCCCGCGTGCCGCCACCACGGATTCCGGCCGCGGACAAGGGGCGTCGGCGGAGGTACCAGAAGTCCATGGTTGCGGACACGGCGCTCCATTCAAGGCCGCAAGTGTACGGGAGAGAAAGTCGGCCACGCCATATGCACCGTACAGTTTGTAATGAACGCCGTCTCGAACGAACCACTCCGGCACCGACTTTGTATACAACCACAAGTCTGCAATCACCACATCGCTATACGCACCCGAGGCAACCTTGCTGCGCAATATTTCATTCATCGAGGCGTAGTCGGATGTGTAGTCGACGCCCGGAAGAAGATATTGGGAAGTCTCGCGGTATGTCAACCAAATGATTTGCGAGAACCCACGAGATCTTGCGGCGTCGATAACAACATCAAAGTCGCTAGAGAAATTAGTGGATTTGTCGTTGTAACCGACACCTACAATTAGGGTGTCCGCCTCTCCGTAAGCGCGACTCAATATTGTGTCTAATGCATTCGCAACATGATGACCCTCGCGGCTCTTGCAGTTGTGATTCACCAGCCGACGACACGACTCCAGATCTAGTGACACTTCGAAGCCCTGTAGGGCAACCTGGCTGCTTGGTATCCAGCGCAACCCGGCAATTGCAGAGTCACCTACTATGAAAACGTTGCCGATCCTTTTCGTAAGCACCAGATCGGGTTTAGATGTAGCCGTAGTAACAGAAGTGGTTGAGGTCACGCTTGAACTGGGGGCGACATTTTCCGTTACAGGCGCCGATGCGGTGACATCTACAGGGCTTGCGAAAGTCCAGTCAAGGCTGCCTCCAATCGTGGTCAACAGAACGTATCCAGACGCCAATAGCAAGACCGCGATTGGCAGGACCACACCTAGTCGCTTTTGGGGCACACATCCACTTTACGAGCGCGATTGGATTTGTGGGCGCTGAGGGACTCGAACCCCCGACCCTCTCCTTGTAAGGGAGATGCTCTAACCAACTGAGCTAAGCGCCCGCGTACTTGCAAACGCGAATCATGAATGTTATCGGCTTGACTCGCGGCGCAGACGCCCCGCGGCTATACCGAGAACGACCGCGATGGTCGTTGCGCCGAGAATTCCGAGACTCACGACTTGTTCGTACTCTGTGCCCTTAAGCGTTGCCGCCACGCCGATGAGCGCCACTGTAAGCGCAGCCGCCGATGCCAGGCCAACCGCAAGCGCCTCGGTTGGAACAATTCCAAGACGTTTGCGGGCGATGAACAGCGTTCCACCGATGCCAATCGTCTTGCCGACAAGAATGGCTCCCGCAGACACACTAATGAGATAAGCCGGTGCTCCTGTTGGCAGCGCCAAAGGCACGAGCGTGTGCAGAAACACGAATATCGGTAACAACAGTGCCGCAATC
>JAYTUM010000286.1:0-14177 GCA_043744575.1 Acidimicrobiales bacterium
CAACATGGCCAATATGTCGATTAGTGAAACCCGCGGAAAGTTCTCTGACGTCGTCGACGTTGCTCAACACGAAGCCGTGTTCATCGAGCGTTACGGTCAAGTTGCGGCCGTGCTCATAAGCCCGCAGCGATACGCCGAGCTTCTTGAAGTCTTCGAAGAAGCAGAGGATATAGATGCCTTTGATGCCGCGATTAGCGAAAAGGGCAAAAACATCCCGTGGGTACAAGCCAAGGCCGACTTAGGTTGGGTGTGAAGCAAGCCAAAATTCAACTTCGACCAGCAGCGATTCGCGAGCTTCATAAGATCGAAAAACTCGCACAACTACGTATCCAGGGCGTAATCGCGCTTCTTGCTACCGACCCGCGACCGCCATCATCACGAGCATTGCGCGGCAGACCCGGCTACCGCGTTCGCGTCGGTGATTACCGCATTGTGTACACCATTCACGACGACATTCTCGTTGTGATAGTCATCACGCTCGGTAACCGAAAAGATGTCTACAACTTGCCTTAATCGTCGCCAAATGCGCCCTAGAGGGTGTAGCGGTACACGTTGGTGTCGCGGGCCACGAAACCCAGCCGCCGATACAGGCGGTTGGCGGACTCGCGCGACGGGCGCGAAGTGAGATCAACGGTCGTGGCTCCCAGACGCTTGGCCTCGACGAGGGCGGCGCGGTTGAGGGCCTCGCCCACTCCTGCGCCACGCGCGTCGCCATCGACTACGACATCTTCGATCCAGGCGCGCAGCGCGGTAGGAATACGAAACAGAGCGAGTGTCAGGGCGCCCGCGATTCGTCCGTCGACGCTGGCGACGAACAATAAGGTCGCCGGTGACGAGACGATCTCTTGCAGTTGGGCTGCGGTTGGGGGCGGGTTCGATGTCGACAGCTGCGGGATTAGCCGCGCGAAAGCGCTCACTAAGTCGTCATTAACACTCCGGGCAATTTCGATTGTCGTAGACACCGCCCACTACCTTGCCACATTTGGAAGCCGTTTGTGAGTTTGATCAGATTGCGAATGATGCCCGAAAGTGGATAGCGTTTCGGTCAGATGGCGACGATGAATCATGTCCGCTGGTTGGCGAAACCTGTTCTCAAAAGCCCGACAATTATCGCCGCATTCACGGGATGGAACGACGCGGCGGACGCCGCCTCCAACGCGGTGCGCAATCTCGTTGAGGGGTGGGGTGCAGTGCCGCTGGCCGAGATCGACCCAGAGGATTTCACTGATTACGCGACTACGCGCCCGCATGTGCGACTGAAAGACGGTGTCACGCGCACCATCGTGTGGCCGACAGTTGGTTTTTGGCATGTGAGCGGCGCTGGTGGCGACATAATTTTGGTGCTGGGGCCGGAGCCGAGTTTAAAATGGAGACTGTTTAGCGAACAGGTTTTGGGGGTCGCCGATCATTTTGGTTCGAGAATGGTGTTGACACTGGGGGCCTTGCTTGCGGATGTGCCACACTCGCGTCCCGTGCAGATTATTGGCACGTCAAGCGATACCGACCTGGGTGAGAGATTTGGCCTGCAGCGTTCTCGTTACGAAGGCCCAACGGGGATCGTCGGCGTATTGCACGACGCCTGCGAGCAGGCGTCGTTACCTTCGGCGGCGCTGTGGGCGGCGGTGCCGGCGTATGCATCGCAGGTGCCCTCGCCGAAAGCCTCGTTGTCACTGATGCGTCGCTCGTGCGAGATCATCGGCACGCCCGCACCAGTTGCAGCAGTGCTCAACTTGATCGATCGCTACGAACAACAAGTCAACTCGCTGGTGAGCGACGACGAAGACCTGGCGGCATATGTTGAGCGGCTGGAGACGATGTCAGATAGCGGCGTTAGCCTCGACGACGAGGTTGACGACGATCAGTTGCAGTTTGATTTTGCATCAGAGCCGCTCGACGAGACGGCCGAGTCCGCCAATTTGATGGACGAGGTTGAGCAGTTTTTACGCGACCAAGGCGACGGCAAATAGATTTAGTTACCTGACCGAGTGCAAGATTGTACGCTCGACTTCTTGACGGTGGAACTCGTCAATTATTTTTGCGCCAGTCGCCGTCCGCACGTAAAACGAGTCGATGACTTCATTGCCGATAGTTTGAATGCGCGCGTGGCGAATATCAAGGCCGATGTCGGCGATTGCTTTGGTGATTCGGTACAAGATGCCGACTTTGTCTGGGGCGCGCACCTCGAGAAATGTGGCGTTTGACGATGCGGCGTCGTCAAAACGCACAGACGCCGGCGCCGGCGCTTGAGCTGTAAGAAAGCGGCGGTGACGATATGTTTCGGCGCGTTCGACAAGGCGGGCGTCAAGCGCCAGTTCGTTACGCATCGCGCGCTCAAGATTGGCAACGATCGGCCGCCAATCGATTGCATCGTCGGCTGCAACTTGTGCACGAAACTCTGCCGCGGCCATGCCCTGCTCATCGCTGTGCGCTTCGGCGCCGACGATGTCGAGACCGTGCAGTGCCATTACGCCAGCGACCTTGCTGAATGTGCCCGGGCGATCTGGGCTAACGACGGTTATGCAGTTTGCCGTGGTGCGAATTGCAAGTTTGCCCAGCGCCATTGTCTCAAGCACTAGCGCGGTCGGAAATAAGCGCCACATCACTTCGTGCACATCTCCACCGCCGAGCACATGTTGTACTCGTTCAACGAGTGTCTTCATCAACTCGGCCTTCCAGCTACCCCACGCCGCCGTTCCCGTCGCCAGTGAGTCGGCCTCGGTGAGCGCCGCCAGCAGTTCGAGCATCGTTGATGTGCCAACGGTTGCAGCGACGCTCGTGATCGTGGCGTCGTCAGAAAGATCGCGTCGCGTGGCGACATCGGGCAACAGTAGGTGATGCTCAATCATTGAAGATATGATCTCGCTATCTTCTGGCGCCAGACCGATTCGCGGGCCGATCGTGGCGAACAACTTGATTCCTACCTCGGTGTGATCGCCCGAATACCCCTTGCCAATGTCGTGAAACAAGGCCCCGAGCACTAGCAGGTCTGGGCGCGAAACTCGAGATGCGAGCGCGGCGGCGTTGGCGGCGGTCTGCCAGAGATGGCGATCGACCGTATAGCGGTGATAGGCATTTCGCTGCGGTTTGCTGCGAACTGGCGCCCACTCTGGTAGGAGTTTTGTCAGCAGGTTGTGCTGATCGAGACTCTCGATCACCGCGATGGCGCTCTCGCCTTCGAGCAGCAGCGCCACCAAGTCGTCGCTCGCACCCGCTGGCCACGGGTCTGGCCACTGAGGAGTTTGCTCGCCGAGCCGATTTAGCGATTGGCGGTCGATGCGTACACCGTGACGCGCAGCCGCTGTAGCTGCGCGCAGCATCAAAGTCGGGTCGCATGCGGGTTGCGCATCGGCGGTGAGATGAATCGCGCCGTTTTGCAATTGCACCGAGGGGGCGACGCCGATCGGTGTCTCCTGCGAATTTTTCGGCGGGTCGAGTCGGGCCCACGCTTCGTCTGCTATCCAGGCGACCCGGCGACCGGCGCTGGCAATCATCGCCATTAGTTCGTCAGCGTCAGAAATATTAATTATCGCGGCGACGGCATCTTGATCTTGCAGATGCAAGACATCGCCACTTCGCTTGCTGACGCGGTGCAACCCGACGCGGGCAGTCGTAAGAATTTCATGACACTCTACGAGCGCGTGCTGATCTGCTGGCGAAAGTTCGAATCCGGCCGCAATTGCCCACCACAGAGCGTGGATATCGCGCAGGCCGCCGAGGCCCTCTTTGAGATCTGGCTCGAGATAAAACGCAACTTCGCCGGCCTTGGCGTGACGTTGCAGAACGCGGCTATGCAACTGGCCAAACCAGCGCCTGCCAGTTTTTTTAATTTGCGCGCGAGTTTCGTCGATGATCGAATTGGCGTAGACCGCGTCGCCAGCGACTACGCGCGCCGTCATCATTGATGTGGCGACATCGAGGTCATCGGCGATTATCTTGAGGGTTTCTTTTCGGGTGCGTACACCGTGACCGAGTTTGATCTTGGTGTCCCAAATCGGATACCAGATTTTTGTGGCGAGGGCATCGATCACATTGCACGAGTCGTGCACGATTATTAGGTCGAGGTCACTGTATGGGGCCAGTTCGCCGCGACCGTATCCTCCGACCGCGAGTAGGGCAACGCCGTCGTCTTCGTCTAGTTCTGTGCAGGCGGCGGCAAATAACTCCTTTAGCCACTCGTCGGTGATCTTCGACAGCGCGGAACACAATGCCGGACCCTGCAGCTGATTGGCGGTAATGGCGTCGTTGCGTTCCTGGGCGAAACGGATAAACCGCGCGTTAGCGGCCGACTTGGTCTCAGGCATCCACGATCTCTAGCCTGATGCGCTTATTACCCTTGCCCTTGTTCTCGGTCTTGAGAACCTTGATGCGGCCGACCTCATTGGTTGAGCGCACGTGCGTGCCACCGTCGGCTTGCTTGTCTAGGCCTACGATGTCGACGACGCGAATCTCTGTTACCGAACCGGGAATCATGTTGACCTTCGTGCGAATGAGATCTTCATCGGCCACAGCGGTGTCGCGTGCCAGAAACGAAACTTCGATTTGGTAGTCGCTGGCCAGTGCCTTATTAACAAGATTTTCTACAGTGGTGGCGAAGCCCTCTGGAAGCGGATCGAACTCGAAATCCATTCGCGCACTAAGTGGCTCCATGTTGCCGCCCGTTACCGGCACTCGCCATTCGTTCCAGATCACGCCGCACAACACATGCAACGCCGAGTGCGTACGCATTAGCTTGTGGCGGCGATCCCAGTCGATCGTCACGGCGACGCTCTCGCCCACTGTCGGCAGTGCGCCGTCGAGAGTGTGCCAGACGATTGTGCCTTCTTTGCGTACGTCGGTAACGGCGACGTCGTTCATAAAGCCGGTGTCGTGCGGTTGACCGCCGCCCGTTGGGTACATGGCGGTCTGGTCGAGGGCTACGGCTCCGTCGCGAATACCGAGCACGCGCGCGGTGAAATTGTTTATGTATGCATCGCGCAAGTACATCAACTCGGTGTGCATTGTGCGAAATAGTGTACATTGTGCGAAATATCACACAGAACGCGGGCGTCTACAGGCTCAGTACGAGTTCTTCGACCGGGGTGACCATACCAACATAGAAGGCGCCGAAGTCGGCATACTTGGCCGATGCCTCGTCGAAACGCATCGTGTATACAACATCCTTGAGGTCGTCGGCGTTGACCGCAAACAGAGTGACGCCCCACTCGAAATCGTCGAAGCCGGCGGAGCCCGTGACCAATTGCGTGACTCGCCCCGCAAAGGTACGGCCGCTCTTGCCGTGCTCCATCATTAATTCGCTGCGCTTTTCGAAGGGCAACGTGAACCAGTTGTTCTCTGGGTCGCGCTTCTTAGACATCGGGTAAAAGCACCACGCCATTTTGCCCTCTGGCGGAAGTTGCGGATACAAGCGCGCATTGATCATTTCTGGCGGCGTGTGCGTGGCGTACTCACTGACTTCGGTTAGCGAAACATAACTATCGGTGATGAACACGCCAGCTGCCTGCACTGCCGATTGAAACTTGCGCAGTTCGCGCAGGTCGGATGCTAAGGCCATGAACGCGAGGTCCGATTTGTGGCCGAGCATGGAAACACACACAACTTGCAGGCCGGTTGCCTGCGCGCGCTTCACGGCGTTGACAACGGCTTGCCCGTCGAAGTCTGACGCGGGGTGGCAAAACAGGTGCAAGACCGCCATGCCTGTCGATGGTGAAATTGGCTCGCTCATTGGCAGTCAGGCTACCGCTGGGCTGCGGCCACCGCCGAAACGAGCGCGAGCGCGGCGCGGTCAGGTGCCACAGGATCGGTGTGCAAATGCAGCGAGGGCTCGGTGAGTTCGACTTCCATCAATTGTGACTCGCCATTTGCGGTGGCAACCATGTCGATGCGGGCGTACAACGGCGCGGAGCCAAAGCGGTGCGCCACAAATTGACAGACGCGCTCGCCCAGTTGGCGTTCGCCTGCCGTGGCGCAGTGGCTTGAAATCTTCTCTTCGACAAATACGCCGTTATGATCCTGCGCCGCGTTAGAGAAAATCGCTGCCTTGTGAAAGGCGTGGCTGAACTCGCCGTTTAGATAGACGAGGCCAGTCTCGCCCATCGCGTCAATCGTCGCGACGTACGGCTGCACGAGCGCGGCGACGCCGCTGGAAAGAATCCTGCGCACGTGCTCGGCGGCGGCTGCGGCGTTAGCCCTGTGTCGCGCCGTGTTGTTCGAGCCGGCGCTGATGATTGGCTTGACGATAATATCGGCGCTGAGCAGCGCGGTATCGATCTCGCTGACATCGCGCACGAACGACGTCGTGATCACAGGAATGCGGGCCTGTACTAACTCTTGCAAGTAAATTTTGTCGGTATTCCAGCGCACGATCTCAACGGAGTTGTGTAGGGTCGTCACCGCGCTCACGTGGTTAACCCAATCGAGAAACTGCTCGTAGCGCTTGTGATAATCCCACGTGCTGCGCAACACGACGGCCGCGAACCGCGACCAGTTGATGCTGGGGTCGTCCCAGTCGACGATTTGAAACGGCTGGCTGCGGGCGTCGAGCGCGGTGGCCAAGATCGCCAGATCGTGATCGTGGCCGCGCGCTTCGGCGTTAGTCGCGAGCGCCAGCAAATTACTCACTTGACTGAGTCGCTGATAACTAGGTTGCTATTCGCCTTCTGGCAATCGCTTACTAGTAGTCCTCCATGCCTCCGCCTGGCATCGCCGGCGCAGAAGCTTCTGGCTTGTCGGCGATGACGGCTTCGGTTGTCAAAAACAGGGCGGCGATCGAGCCAGCGTTTTGCAATGCCGAGCGCGTAACTTTTGCCGCGTCAATGACGCCGAGTTTGACGAGGTCTTCGTACACGCCAGTTGCGGCGTTGAGACCCTCGTTGCCCTTGAGACCCTTGACCTTCTCGACAACTACTCCACCTTCGAGGCCGGCGTTCTCGGCGATCTGCTTTAGCGGCGCCTCGAGCGACTTGGCAACCAAGCGTGCTCCGGTTGCCTCGTCGCCCTTGAGCGAGTCGGCAACTTTGAGTACGGCAGCTTGCGAGCGCAACAAGGCCACGCCGCCGCCAGGAACAACGCCCTCTTCAATTGCCGCCTTGGTGGTGCTGACGGCGTCTTCAATGCGATGCTTCTTTTCTTTCAGTTCAACCTCCGTGGCAGCGCCAACCTTGAGAACGGCAACTCCGCCCGACAATTTGGCGAGGCGCTCTTGCAACTTTTCGCGGTCGTAGTCGCTGTCGGTGTTTTCGATCTCGGCTTTGATTTGGCTAATGCGACCCTTGATGTCGGCGTCTGGGCCGGCACCCTCAATGATCGTGGTCTCGTCTTTGGTGACGACGATCTTCTTGGCGCGTCCGAGCAGATCGGTGGTCGCATTCTCGAGTTTGAGACCAACTTCTTCGCTGATGACCTGGCCGCCCGTAAGAATTGCGATGTCTTGCAACATTGCCTTGCGGCGGTCGCCAAAACCCGGAGCCTTAACTGCAACGCTCTTGAATGTGCCCCGAATCTTGTTGACGACAAGTGTTGCCAACGCTTCTCCTTCGATGTCTTCGGCGATGATCACGAGTTGGTGGCCGCCCTGCATGACTTTTTCGAGCACCGGTACGAGGTCGCGGACTGCGGTGATCTTGCCGCCGACGAGCAAGACGTAGGCGTCTTCGATAACGGCTTCCATGCGGTCTGTGTCGGTCACGAAATATGGTGAGATGTAACCCTTATCGAAGCGCATTCCTTCGACGAGATCCATCTCCATGCCGAATGTCTGGCTCTCTTCGACGGTGATAACGCCGTCTTTGCCGACCTTGTCGATCGCCTCGGAAATCATTGCGCCGATTTCTTCGTCGGCAGACGAGATGCTCGCGACCTGGGCGATTTGCGATTTGGAGTCGACCTCTTTGGCCAGCGCTTTGATGCTGACGACGGCAGCTTCAATGCCTGCTTCAATGCCCTTCTTGAGGCTCATCGGGTTGGCGCCTGCGGCCACGTTGCGCAAACCTTCGCGCACCATCGCCCATGCCAAGACAGTTGCCGTGGTCGTGCCGTCGCCGGCTACGTCGTCGGTCTTCTTGGCAACTTCCTTAACCAGTTCGGCGCCAATGCGCTCGTATGGGTCTTCGAGTTCGATTTCCTTGGCGATCGAGACGCCGTCGTTGGTGATCGTCGGTGCGCCCCACTTTTTGTCGAGCACTACGTTGCGACCCTTGGGCCCTAGAGTGACGCGCACAGCGTCGGCCAACTTGTTCATTCCGGCTTCGAGACCGCGGCGGGCTACTTCGTCAAACGCGATGATTTTTGGCATCAGATTCCTCCAGAAAAAGGGGATATTTCGCTAGTGTTCGGGGTTAGCACTCTAGCGCCGAGACTGCTAAATCAAACTGCGGCGGAGTCGGCTAGCGGATGCGCTTTAAGACGACATCGGTGCGGGTTTCGGTGGCGCCCTCTCGTTGCAGCCAGCGCAACAATGCGTCGAGACCGGCCGTGCCTTCGCAGGCCACCGCCAACTTGACATCGGATTCGCCGGTGACGTGGGCGGCCCACTGCACATCGTCGCGCTTGATCAAAGCGTCGTCGAAGGCCTGAGAGTGAGGCATCCGGGCGTCAATAACGGCCTCCAGCGAACGACCCAGGGCAGCCTGGTTGACACGGGCGCCAAAACCCGTGATCACGCCCGACTTAGTCAGTCGGCGCACGCGGTCGGCGACGGCGTTAGGGGAGAGGTGAACGCGGTCGCCGAGGGTCTGCCACGCGATTCGGCCGTCAGATTGCAAAATGCTGAGAATTTCGCGGTCAATACTATCAATTAAGACCTTATCAACAGCCATATGGTGATTCTAGCACGCATATCCGCAGTTTCGGCGGTCATTAGGGCGCGATACTAAAGACATGAATAATGAGACAACCTGGACATGGATCCTGTTGGGATTCGAATTTGTGGGCATCACCGGCATGTGGCTGGTTGGCGCGCGCAAGTGGTGGGGTTGGGGCATGGTCTTGACCAGCTCGATGCCGTGGCTGGCATACGCGATCGTGTTTCACAAGCCAGGGTTCGTGGCGATGAGTTGCATTTGGATAGTGACTCACAGCCGCAACTTGGTGCGCTGGCGCAAACTCGCGACACAAGATGCTGGCGAACTTGGCTCGCTTCGTTCTGACGCTCGCGGTGACGACGCTATGGCCGTTGGGCACCTTGTCGCCGCCTAGCAACTCTTAAATAGTTCTTAATCAATGCGAGAGACTCGCTCGCGAATTCAAGCGGAACTCGCACATTTGTAGCAACTGGCGACTGTTCCATAAGTAAAACGAAACTAACTACCAAGGCGAGCGGCAACTGCAATGTCAGCGTGAAGATTGCCGCCAACGGTATCTACGCTTCGCGTACCGCGGCACGAACTCTCTCAATTGTCGCCGCGGCCGCAACCACTACAAGCACGAGCGTTAATCCGCCTAGCCAAAACGTGTGCACTCAGTTTCCAAACCTCAGCACGGTGGTCTGGGCCGGTGCGGGCTATGCCAAACCGAACCTCACAGCAACTTGCTCGGCGACACAGTTGACGGTTAAGTCGAACGGAATGATCGGATACGCATTTACCGACCGACCGACGGGCTAGTGCCGCCGACTGAGGCTTTCGGAGACCCTGTTTACAATGGAATTTTAGATGCTTGCAAAGGCCATGCTGGCCCATCGAACGAATACCACTATCACGCGCTTCTAGCCACCTCGGAATGTCTGTTGAATCAGACACTGCTCGGGTTCGCGCTCGACGGCTTGCCCATTTATTCGAACCCTGGGAACATTTACAGGTCGGGCGACTCAAATACCTTGGATAGCTGCAACGGGCGGGTCAACGCAAGCGGTTCATACGGCTACTACATAACCACGCCATTTCCTTACATTTTTGGCTGCTTTGCGGGAACCCCCACGACGAAGTAGTCCTCACAGCAGCGGAAACGCCGGCGATGACCGACGCAGAGGGCGAAGTTGTTCGGCTATCTGCGCCGCTTATTTGCAATATCTATTAGCCGCCGGCAACAGCAGGAATGATCGAAACAGTCGAGCCCTCTGGCACCGTGGTGTTCAAACCGTCTAAGTAACGCACGTCGTCGTCGGCGACAAAGATATTGACGAACTTGTGCAAATTGCCGTCGGCGTCGAAGAGTCGTTCAGAAAAGCCGGCATGTGCGGCGTTAAGTTCCTTTAGAACTTCGGCGAGCGTGCCAGGGGCGACGCTGACAGTTGACACACCGCCAGAAAGGGGGCGCAAGGTAGTGGGGATTCGCACTGTAACGGCCATTGCTAAAACGCTATCTGCGGGATTGCTTAAATGTCTCGCCAAGAAACGAAGTGGGCGAGTTCTGTGAGGGCTTCGCGGGACTGAGAAGTGATCGGAGCTGTTGCAATGGCGTCGAGCGCCGCATCGGTGCTACTGCGAATGCGGGACTCTAGTTGTGTGACGGCGCCAGTTTCTACGAGCACCTGCTGCACATCGGCGACCTGAGCATCGCTAAGGCGCGCGGCACCGACTAGTTGCAATACTTTTAGTTGCGCGGCGCTGGCATTGGCCGTGGCGATCGCCATTAGGGGAGTCGGCTTGCCCTCGCGCAGGTCGTCGCCAACGGGCTTACCCGTCACCGCGGCCTCACCGAGCGCGCCGAGCACATCGTCGCGCATCTGAAAGGCGTCGCCGAGCGGCAGGCCGATTCGTGACAGCGCGGTTAGCAACTCGGTTGTCGCTTGCGGCGCGGCCAACATTGCGCCCAATTGGAGCGGCCTCTCCACGGTGTACTTGCCGCTCTTGTAGCGACAAATTCGTTCGGCCTTCGCCATGGTGCGATCGCTGTTAGCCGAACCAAGCAGGTCAAGGTATTGGCCGACATTTAGTTCGAGGCGCAACTCATTCCAGATCTGCCACACCTGCGGCGAAGCACCAGCTAGCAGTTGGTCCGAATACACAAAAGAGAGGTCGCCAATCAAAATTGCCGCGCCTTCGCCGAAGCGACGCGACTCTCCCGCCAATTTTTGTGCCTTGTGAAGTGCGCCATAGGCCTCGTGCGCGGTGGGTGCGCCGCGGCGGGTCTGCGAGCCGTCCATTACGTCGTCATGAACCAACGCGCAGGCGTGCATCAATTCGAATGCCGCACCGACGTCGATGACGCGCTCGTCAAGTGGGTCGCCGCCCACCCCGACGAAACCCCAGAAGCAGAATGCGGGCCGCAGGCGTTTGCCGCCCGAGAGAACCAGTCGTCTCAGTTCGCCGAACGGTCTGGCGAGGTCTTGGTCTAGTTGCGACCAGCGCTGCATCTCGGCATCCAATAAAACTCGCAGCCGAGCCTCGACGCGGTCGGCTACTTGCGCCAGTGACTTCGGTGCGATGACCACGGTGTCAGGCTATGACGTAACGACTTGTTACTCGGCGTCGAGTTTCTTGACGACATCTTCGATGCGTAGGCGAGCGCTACCGATGCGCTCGCGACACAACTCGATTAGCGTCGCGGCGCGGGCGACGTGCTGGGCGAGCGTGTCAACGTCGACATCGTCGCTCTCGAGCTCGGCCAGAATTTCTTCGAGTTCGGCCAATGCCTCCGCGTATCCAATTTCCTTTTCCTTTGCCATTACTTGCTCGCTTTCTTTGCCGAATCGGTAGTCTCTTTGACTTCGCTTAGAGCGGTGCCGTCCTGAAATGATGTTATGAGCACATCGCCAGAGTTCAGTTGCGCGGCTTTGCGCACAACTACGCCAAAAGAGCTGCGCGTAATCGTCCAACCGCGGGCCATCACGCTTACTGGATCGAGCAAGCGCATGCGCTGGGCCGCCGAGTCAATATATTTCCCGCTGTTGGCCAACACATCGAACGGGCGGCGGCGAATACGGTCACTAGCAACGCTCAACGCGGTGGCGGCGTGTTGCAACGCGTCGATGATTCGGGTTTTAACTTGTGTCGCTCGCTCTGTTAGGCGGCGCTCGGCGGTCTGTAATTGAATTGTCGCCGACGCGGCAATCTCGTGCCAGTTGGCCTCGGTCTCATCGACGTAAAGGCGAATTAAGTCGCCGATTGCGCCAGCGCAAGCAGTGGGAGTCTTGAACGACTGGCTGGCGACTTCGTCGGCGACGCTGACATCTATTTCGTGGCCGATGCCGGTGAACACCGGAAGACCGCACTTGGCAATCGCGGCCGCGATCTCTTGCGAGTCAAAGGCCAGCAGGTCTGTGCGCGAGCCACCGCCACGCACGAGCATCAAGACATCTAAATCTTGGCGCCCGCCGAGGCTCTGCAGTGCGGCGACAATTGTAGGCGCGGCGTCGTCGCCCTGCACGCGCACATCTTGTACGAGCACGTGGTAACCGAAACCAGAGTTCTCGAGTTCGTGTATCACATCAGCATGCGCGGCGCTACCGACGCTCGTAATTAACCCGATGCGCAGCGGCACGAGCGGCACGAGCAACTTGCGATTGGCGTCATAAAGGCCCTGCTCTTTGAGCTTACGGATGACTTCGTCGCGTTGACCGGCGAGGTCGCCGAGCGTGAAGCGCGGGTCGATATTAGTGACCTTGAAACCGAAACTTCCTCGCTGTGCCCAAACATCTGGCGTGCCGAATATCCGTACTTTGATGCCGTCCGCAAGTTCGAGTCGATGCTTTGCTAAAAGCGGCCTCAACCTGGTCATGTTGCCCTGCCAGATCGAAATGCTCAACGCGGCCTTGTTGTCACCGTCGCGCTCGACGATGTTGAAATAGGCGTGCTTGCCGCGACCATTGAAGCCCTCGATCTCGCCTTGCACCCACAGCCCGCCGCCGAAAGTTTCACGAAGCACGTCGTTGACCACGTCGATGAACTGGCTGACCGACAGCGTTAGTTCGCCGGAGTCGCCAGAGTCGCCGGCCTCGAAATCCAGCTGCAAGGGTTATGCCCCCTGAGGGTTTGACGACGGAGTAAAAATTTCGCCGGCGCGCACCTGCGATGCGTACAAACCTTGCGCCGTCATAAGCTGGTCGTGCGTTCCCTGTTCGGCGATGCGACCGTTGTCTAATACGACGATCCGATCGGCATCTCGAATGGTAGACAAACGGTGGGCGATGACGATTGCGGTGCGGTTGCGCATCGCGGCCACAAGCGCGCGCTGAACCAGGACCTCGCCCTCGTTGTCAAGGTGGCTAGTCGCCTCATCCAGAATCATCACCGCGGGATTCTTTAGCAACAAACGGGCGATAGCAAGTCGCTGCTTTTCACCGCCAGAGAGTCTGTAGCCACGTTCGCCGACGACCGTGTCGTAGCCGTCGGGTAACGAATCAATCACGTCGTGAATGTATGCCGACTGGCAGGCTATTTTCATTTCGTCCTCGGTAGCGTCGGCCTTGGCGTATAACAAATTCGAGCGCACTGATTCATGAAACATGTGCGGGTCTTGCGAGACAACGCCAACTGCGTTGTGTAGCGAGATCGCGGTCAAATCGCGAACATCTTTGTTGTCGAGGCGCACCACGCCTGCCGTGCAGTCGTAAAGTCGAGCGATCAACATCGCCAGCGTTGTCTTGCCAGCACCGCTGGCGCCGACGAGCGCGATTGTCTCGCCAGCCTTGACAGAAAACGAAACATCCGTAAGCACGTCTACATCCGGGTCTGCCCCCTGCATCACGCCTGCAAGCTCGAGCGACGCGATGGACACCGACGAGCCGGGCGGGTATCGAAACGTGACATGTTCGAAACTGACATCGCCCCGCGCGTCAACGAGATCGTACGCCCCTTGCTTATCGACGATCGACACAGGCGCGTCGAGCACTTCAAACACGCGCTCGAAACTCACGAGCGCCGTCATAACTTCGAGGCGCGCGTTAGTGAGGCCGGTCAATGGCTGGTAAATGCGTTGCACGAAAGCGGCCATCGCTACAAGCGTGCCGATTGTGATGCTGCCGGAGACAACCATAAATGCGCCGATGCCGTAGATGGCGACCGCGCCGAGAGCGCCGACCAGCCCGAGCGCAACAAAAAACACTCTGCCGTACAGTGCCGAGGTTACGCCGATGTCGCGAACGCGGCCTGCGCGCGAACCAAAGGCGTTGACTTCGGCGCGGTGGCGACCAAAGAGTTTGACCAGCATCGCGCCAGAAACGTTGAAGCGCTCTGTCATCTGCGTGTTCATCTCGGCGTTGATGCCCATCTGCTCGCGGGCAATTACTTGCAGGCGCACGC
>JAYTUM010000287.1:0-3553 GCA_043744575.1 Acidimicrobiales bacterium
GGTCGCGGCGGAGCGGCTAGCGATGAATTCGATAACGTAGTTGGTGCGGGGCGGTGGTCAACTCGGGCAATTCGTCGGCGGCTGTTGCCAAAGATTCCAACCACCCGTCGCCGCCGCACGTTCGTGGCGATTGCCGCACTTGTTGGTGCAATCGTCTTGGCGATGATCGTGTTGTCGTCGCCGCTCGTGGCAGTGAAACGGGTAGATATCGAAGGTGTGCAATACACGAGTGCTGAACTGGTGCAAAGCGTCGTTGATTCGCTTAAGGGTCACCCTGTACTTACAGTTGATACTCGTCAGGCCGAACGTCGACTTGAGAGCAATCCGTGGGTTGAGTCGGCCAGAGTGCAGACCTTCCTCCCGAATCGGGCCGTGATTGAGATTGCCGAGCGTACGCCCGTGGCATGGTTTCTGGGAGTGGACAATCGGGCCCGGGTGTTGGATTCGCAGGGGCGAGTAATCGATGTGGTGGTCGGCCAGCCGACTCAATACCGTCAGATCGTCGGTGTCGGCCCAAACCTTACTCCCGGGGCAATTGCTTCTAGCGAGTACCAAGGCGCGGCGCAGCTAGCGGTCGCGATACCGGCCGAGCTCGACCCGCTTGTGGCCAACTTTGGTGTCGGTGGTCCAAATGTCGTCACGATGACGCTCACCACCGGCACCGTAATTAACTTCGGAAAACCTGTTGACGTTCGCAATAAACTGATCTCGATAGTGGTCATTCTGCGGCGTCAAGACCCGAACAGCATCGAAGCTATCGATGTATCTTCAGGTGTTCCGGTCGTTAAAACACGTTAATCGTTGATTCAATGTTTGGGGATGACCCGCGGATGTGTAAGGCTGTGACACACATCTATATAGATAGTTAAATTTGTAGAACCTCAAGGAGAACGAAAAATGGCCGGTGCACCACAGAACTACCTTGCAGTCATCAAAGTGATCGGCGTTGGTGGGGCCGGAGTCAACGCGATCAATCGAATGATTGACGCGGGTTTGCGCGGCGTCGAGTTCGTGGCAGTGAACACAGACGCGCAAGCTCTGCTGATGAGCGATGCCGACTTTAAGTTAGATATCGGTCGCGAGTTGACTCGCGGACTTGGTGCCGGTAGCGACCCCGAGATCGGTCGCGAGGCAGCCGAGTCGAATCGCAGCGAGATCGAAGAAATTGTCAGCGGAGCCGACATGGTATTTATCACTGCCGGCGAAGGTGGCGGAACAGGTACGGGTGCTGCGCCCGTGATCGCAGAGATCGCGCGTAGCGCGGGTGCGCTCACGGTTGGCATCGTCACGAGGCCGTTCGCGTTTGAAGGCCGTCGACGCTCAGTCCAAGCCGACTCGGGTATCGCCAAGTTGAAGGACAAAGTCGACACGCTCATCGTGATCCCGAACGAGCGCTTGTTGACGGTCGCAACGGACAAGACGAGTTTGCTCAATGCCTTCAAAATGGCCGACGAAGTTTTGCTGCAGGGCGTCTCTGGAATAACCGGTTTGATCACCACCCCCGGCCTAATCAACACCGACTTTGCCGACGTCAAGATGATCTTGACTAACGCCGGAAGCGCGCTGATGGGCATCGGAACCTCGAAGGGCGACAACCGAGCAATCAACGCGGCCAACGCGGCAATCACTTCGCCGTTGCTTGAGGCCGCCATCGACGGGGCTCGTGGCATTTTGCTGAACATTACCGGCCCGTCAGACATGGGTCTGTTCGAACTCAACGCCGCAGCAGAAGTGGTGCACGCTGTAGCCCACCAAGATGCCAACATCATCTTCGGCACGGTTATCGACGACGAACTCGAAGACGAAGTTCGCGTCACAGTTATCGCCGCCGGATTTGATCGCTGGGACAGCAGTTCGCAGCGCCCAAGTACGCGTGGTGACGGCCGCTCTGATACGCGCGGGGAGGGCAAATCCAGCAGTCGGCTCAAGGATTTATTCGGCGTGGGCGATAGTGGTGATGACGACGATGACGGTTTTGATGTTCCGTCATTTCTTAAATAGCCGCGCCGAGTTAAATTCGCCCCGGCGCTGAAGCGATGGGTGGCGCACAAGCCTTGGATACTGGCGAAATTCGCGATCGCCTCGGGTTGATTCGTGAGCGCATAGCGCGGTGCGGCGGTGCCGAGGTGAAGATAGTGGCGGTCACAAAAACTTGGGGTTCTGAGGCGTTGATCGCCGCGCACGAGATCGGCTGCGATGGTGTCGGCGAAAATTATGCCAAGGAGCTGCTCGCCAAGATCGTCGATGTAAAGGACGAGCAGCTATTGCCCGTGCATTTCATCGGACAATTGCAGACTAATAAAGTGCGGCAACTGCTCGACGTCGTCGATGTGTGGGAGTCTGTCGATAGGGAGTCGCTGGTCGACGAATTGGCCAAGCGCTATGTTGGGCGGCCTAAGTCGCCGATGGTTCTGCTGCAGGTGAATACCACCAATGAACCCGACAAGGGAGGTTGTGCTCCAGGCGAAATAGGCGCGCTGATCGAGCGGGCCTTGGGCAGGTCGCTCGATGTACGCGGGCTAATGACTGTAGGGCCGACCTCGGGCGATGTCGCATCGACCAGCGCCGCGTTTAGGGCTTTATCCGAATGGGCCGACCGCTACGGGCTACACGAGAAATCGATGGGGATGACTAACGACTACGAAATAGCCGTGGAGATGGGAGCAACCTCGTTGCGCCTGGGCACGGCCCTATTTGGCAGTCGCCGGTGACGTCATTTTTCGCATTCGACAATGTCGCGCTGGCCAATAGGAATAGGGTAAACTAGCGTCTGATGTCAATGTTTCGCAAAGCGATGGACTATCTTGGTCTGGGTCCAGACGATGTCTATGACGATTACGACGCTTCGATTGCGCGCGAACGACCCGCTCGGCAACAGCGCAGTCGACGCACGTTACCCGAACAAGACGAATACGACGATGACCGCAACGATGAATACGGCGATGAGTACGACGACGTTGAACCTGCCCCGGCGCGCAAGCCTGTGCGTCGCGCCCAAGAGCAACGCACGGTCCCTGTGCGAGACGACTCGAGCGTGCATGTGCGAACTGTCGGCAATCGAGGTTCGACGCCAACTGTCCGGCCGCGACCATTGAATGCCGCAGAGCCGATCACGCTTCGACCGCTGCAGTTTGACACCGCCAAAGAAGTTGCCGATCACTACAAAAACGGTCAACCCGTAATTATGAATCTCAACTCGTGCGACCCAACAACTAAGCGTCGCCTCGTCGATTTCGTGAGTGGTCTCGTGTACGCAACCGCGGGCAGCCTCGAACAGGTGGCCAAGGGCGTGTATTTGGTTAAGCCGCAAGGCGCGCAGGTCGCGCGCGACTAAATAGAATCAACAGTTAATCATGCTTACTGATCTTCTGCTTACCGTGACGCAATTGTTTACGTATCTGATTCTTGCGCGCGTCTTGCTGTCGTGGTTTCCGATAAATCCGCGAGGTCAAATGGGTCAGGTCGTGGGTTGGGTGATGACGGCGACCGAGCCGGTGCTTGCGCCATTGCGCAGAGTGCTGCCTTCGTTCGGTGGTTTAGACCTCTCGCCGAT
>JAYTUM010000288.1:0-13999 GCA_043744575.1 Acidimicrobiales bacterium
ACTGCTAGATTTTTAGGGCTCTCTCAACAGAACATTCGTCCATGCCCCCATCGTCTAGTGGCCTAGGACACCACCCTTTCAAGGTGGCGGCACGGGTTCGAATCCCGTTGGGGGTGCCACTAGCAATGAATTAAGTTAAGTTGCTAGTGAAAGCAGTAAAAGCAATTTGACAAAGCAAGATCAAAAATTACGGTTCGCGAAATTTGCGGACCCGAAGTTTTGGTCCCGTGGTGAAGTTGGAGTTCACGCCGCCCTGTCAAGGCGGAGGTCGCGGGTTCAAGTCCCGTCGGGACCGCTGAGAGGGTGCTCGCACCATTCTCGGTCGGGTAGCTCAGTAGGCAGAGCATGCGCCTGAAAAGCGCAGGGTCACCGGATCGACGCCGGTCCCGACCACAATTATTGCAGTGGGTTGCGGCTAATTATTTGGCCGCGGTCTCATTAGTGATGCGCACGATCGTCTCTTGCGCGACGGTCGCGACATGCGTGCCGTCAGACGTAAACACGAAGCCATGGGTCAGTCCGCGACCGCCAACATATGAAAGGCACGACATTTCATATAGGTGCCAATTGTGCGCCCTCACTGGGCGGTGAAACCACACGGCATGGTCGAGACTCGCCCCAAACCACCGACCCTCGTCACATGCCTTGTGTAACTCGGGCACCGCGTCGACCACGCACTCGGTCGGTAAATCGTCGGAGAGGTACGCGACCGCGCAGCGATTGAGTAGCTCGCTCTCGCCGAGAGAGTCCTTGACACGCAGCCACGCCGCTATCCGGCCGCCCCCATCGCGAGTAACCCCCGGGCCGCCGTCGCCGCGCTCGTTTAGAATTGTGAGCGCCGCGATCGGCACTGTGCGCCGCTGCGTAAAGGTGCTCCAGTCAGACTCTTCAATCGTGTCGGGCGCCGGCAAAGAGTGTTGATGCCGCACCATCTCGAGATCGAGAGAGCCCTCTTCGCGCTGAAACGAGGCCTCGAGACTGAGAATTGCCCCGTCGTCTTGTCGCGCCACAACTCGCCGAGTCGAAAAACTCTTGCCGTTACGAATGCGATCAACCTCGTAGCGCACAGGTTGCTTGTTATCGCCGCGTCGAATGAAATAGGCGCGCAGTGAGTGGGGCAACTGGTCGCCTACTACCGTGTAGGCGGCGGCGCGCAAGGCCTGGGCGACAATGTGCCCCCCGTAGAGGCCGCCCCAAGGGTATTCGAGTCCATCGCCGACATAAACATCGCCGCCGTGCGATTCGAGATCAAATAACTGATGCAGGCTCACCGCGTAAACCTAATGCTTGCGCGGGCGACTCGCTGTTACGAAGTGCCTTCACGAACCAAAATCGTAACCAAGGTCTGGCGCGCTGAGCATCGGTGCGTAGGCGATGCCGGCGTCGGCAGCCATCTGCGCGCATGTTCCGCCGCGGTCGACAATTACAGTGATCAGCACTGGTTCGGCGCCGAATCTTCTCACAGCATCGATGGCGTCGAAGAGCGATGTTCCGCGGGTCACCGTGTCTTCCACGATCACCACGCGGTCACCCGGCAAAAGAGCTCCAGCAATTCGACCCGTGACACCGTGGTCTTTGGCCTCCTTGCGCACGCTAAAACTACGCAACTCTCGCCCGCGCGCGGCGGCAACTGCGGCGACCCCAAAAGCGACCGGGTCGGCGCCCATCGTCAGCCCGCCGATGGCATCGATGTCTGTCGACATCAGCGAGAGCGCAACGTTGGCGACGAGAACGATGCCATCACTGCGGCACGCAGTTTGCTTCGTATCTAAGAACCACGAACTTGCACGCCCCGACTTGAGCGTAAATTCACCAGTTTTTAACGAGTACTCGAGAACATGCGCGCGCAGTGCCTCGCGGTCGGCATCAAGCTTTGGCAGCGTCATGACCGCAGCGCGTCGAGGGCGTCGATCGTGCGCGCCGCGTGGCGAACCGCCCGTTGCGCATCGAAAGCGTCGTCTAACTGCGCACTCGTGAGCGTGACCCGATCGTCGTCGACCAGGACATCGCGAAACTGGGCGTGCTCGGCAAACGCCCGGCCCGCGTCTTCTTGCACGATGCGGTATGCCTCGTCGCGCGAGAGCCCATTATCAACAAGCGCCAACAACACCGGCTGCGAGAAAACAACTCCGAAG
Source organism: Acidimicrobiales bacterium (assembly GCA_043744575.1). GTDB lineage: Bacteria > Actinomycetota > Acidimicrobiia > Acidimicrobiales > Ilumatobacteraceae > UBA3006. Next base: position 2,136 of record JAYTUM010000288.1, read on the forward strand.
CTCGAGTCGAGGTTCTCGCGCATCCGCTGCGCGTTGACTTCTAAACCGATCAACAAGTTATTCAAGCGGTTGAGCATGTAGTGCGCCAACAACGACGAATCCGGCAACAGAATTCGTTCTGCCGACGAATGCGAGATGTCGCGCTCGTGCCACAGCGCCACATCTTGCATTCCAGCCTGTAAATTGCCGCGCAGCACGCGCGAAAGTCCAGTGAGCGTTTCGGCCGAAATTGGATTGCGCTTATGCGGCATCGCCGAACTGCCCTTTTGTCCGGCGCGAAAACCCTCACGCACCTCGCTCAACTCCGTGCGTTGCAGGTGACGCAACTCGACCGCGATCGACTCGATCGTCGTGCCAATTGACGCGCAGGCCCACAAATATTCCGCATGTCGGTCGCGGGCGATCACCTGCGTCGCCGGCACGGCCACGAGACCGAGTGATCTGGCGACATGCGCCTCGACCGCTGGGTCGATGTTTGAATACGTGCCGACCGCGCCGGATAGTTTGCAAACCGCGATCGCCTGACGAGCGGCGATTATGCGTTGGCGATCGCGATCAAGTTGCAGCGCCCATAACGCGACTTTGGCTCCAAATGTGGTCGGCTCGGCGTGTATTCCGTGGGTGCGGCCGACCATTACCGTCGTTCGATGTTCGCGCGCCAACTTGCAAACGGTGGCAAGCAGTTGGTCGAGCTCATCAACGATCAGATTCGACGCATCGCGCAACATCCAGCACCAAGCCGTATCTACGATGTCGGTGCTCGTTAGCCCGTGATGCACCCACGCCCCCGCCGGCATGCCAATTCGCTGCTGCACGACATCGACGAATGCGGCGATGTCGTGGTTGGTTACGATTTCGTGTTCAGAGATCGCGGCTACCAACGCGGCATCAACTGCCGGCGCCTTGGCGCGGCAGGCTGCGGCTTCGGCCTTGGGCACTACTCCGAGATTGGCTTGGGCATCTGTTGCCAACAATTCAATTTCGAGATACCTGCCGAATCGCGACTCGTCGGTAAAAAGCGCGCTCATCGCTGGCAGCGAATATCGATCGATCATTCCCGCACCACGCAGTCGTCGCGCTCTGGCCCGACGCCAATAATCCGTACCGGAACCCCAATTTCTATTTCAATTCGCAGCACGATACTGCGCGCCGTCTCTGGCAGATCTTCAAACTTGCGAATGTCGCGCAGGGGTTGCTTCCATCCGGGCATATCAATGTAAACGGGCTGAACTGCGCCAAGTAGGTCGATGTCATCGGGATATCTGTCGAGCGGCTTGCCATGCGCCTTGTAGCCAACGCACAGTCGAACAACATCAAATGAATCGAGCACGTCAAGTTTGGTCAGCGCCAGCTCGGTGAGCGAGTTGAGTCGAACCGCGTGGCGCAACATCACCAGATCTAGCCAGCCCGGGCGACGCCGACGTCCAGTGATAGTGCCGTATTCATGACCAATGTCAACGATCGCCTCTCCCGTTGCGTCTGCTAACTCGGTCGGAAACGGGCCGCTGCCGACTCGGGTCGTATAAGCCTTAGCGATACCGATCACGCGATCGATGTGGCGCGGACCAATACCAGAACCCGCGCACGCCCCACCGGCAGTCGGGTTCGACGATGTCACATAGGGATACGTACCGTGATCTAGATCCAGAAATGTTGCTTGCGCACCTTCGAGTAAAATATTTGCGCCACGTTCGCGGGCATCGTGCAATAGAGAAACCGTGTCGCAAATGTAAGGTGCGAGCCTTAACGCTAAACCCGAAAATAACTTGACAATCGACTCGACGTCTAGGGTTGGACCGCCAATCGCTGTTAGTAGCAACTGTTCTTCGGTGGCGCGCTTACGCAAAAGTGCGACGAATCGCTCGTAATTGCGTACCTCGCCCGCGCGAATGCCAATGCGCAGCGCCTTGTCGGCGTACGCGGGCCCGATTCCCTTGAGAGTTGTGCCAATTTTGTCGACGCCGCGAGCCGTCTCGGATATCTGATCGTGGGCCTGATGCCAAGGAAAAATTAGTTGGGCATGGCTCGAAACTTTCAGCCGCGAACAAGACACACCGCGGCGCTCGAGCTCGTCGATCTCGGCGAAAAGTGTCGGCATGTCAACGACGACGCCATTACCGATCACCGGAGTTATGTGTTCGTAAAGAACACCGCTTGGCACCAACTGCAATGCGTAACGCTGATCGCCGACTACGACCGTGTGGCCGGCGTTGTGCCCACCCTGATAGCGGACCACATATTCGTTTGCGCGAGCGAGAAGATCGATAACTTTTGCTTTACCCTCGTCGCCCCACTGAGTTCCAACGACCACTGCGACGGGCATGAAAACGCTCCTAATTTGTAGGCAACGTAAGAGAAGTCTAGTGGCTTTGGCGGTCACTGGCACTCGCCAGATTGCTCTCCTAGTCGGTAGGTGAGACTTGCAACTCGCCCGCCACCACATCGACAATAATTCCGCCGCCATCGACGACTTTGCCTTCGAGGATTAACAGTGCGGCGGGGTCTGCGATTGATTTCTGGATCAGGCGCTTTAGTGGTCGCGCCCCAAAGTCGGGCACATACCCCTGCTCGGCCAACAGCACACGCGCGGCAGGTGTGACCGACAGGGCGATTCGGCGACCCGCCATCCGCTCAACGAGATGTCGTAACTGCACATCCGTGATCACCTCTAAATCCTTAGGTGATAGCGCATGAAAACGGACTATCTCGTCGATGCGATTGACAAACTCTGGCTTGAAAAAGTCGATCGGATCAACCTTGAGGTTGCTTGTCATGATCAACACGACATTGGTGAAGTCGACGGTGCGGCCTTGCCCATCCGTGAGGCGTCCGTCATCGAGCAATTGCAACAAAATGTTGAATACCTCGCTGTTGGCCTTCTCGATCTCGTCAAGCAATATCACGCAGTACGGCCGACGGCGAACCGCCTCGGTGAGCTGACCGCCTTCTTCGTATCCGACATAACCTGGAGGTGCGCCGATCAAGCGACTAACTGAAAATTTCTCCATGTACTCGGACATGTCGATACGGACCATCGCCCGCTCGTCGTCGAAGAGGTACTCGGCAAGCGCACGGGCCAACTCGGTTTTGCCAACGCCGGTTGGTCCCAAAAACATAAACGAGCCGATCGGTCGATTCGAGTCCGAAAGCCCCGCGCGGCTCCGGCGAATCGCGTTCGCAATTGCGCCAACCGCGTGATCTTGGCCGACGACGCGGCTATGCAACAACTCTTCTAGGTGCACGAGTTTTTGCGTCTCGCCCTCCAACAATCTGGTTACAGGTACGCCGGTCCACTTGGCAACCACTTCGGCGATATCTTCAGCGTCTACTTCCTCTTTGAGCATTCGGGTGCTGCTCTGTAAATCGTCGAGCTCTGACGTGGCCTTTGTAATTCGGCGCTCTATCTCCGGGATCTTCGAGTATAAAATTTCCGCTGCCCTTTCGAGATTGAGTTCGCGCTCAACATTCAGGCGTTGCATTTCGAGCTGTTCCTTCAAACTTCTAATTGCAGCAATTGCATGTCGCTCGGCGTCCCAATGCACTTTCATCTCCGTGCTCTGTTTTTGCAACTCGGCCAGTTCCTCATTGAGCAACGCCAGGCGCTCTTTGGAGGCGGCGTCGCTCTCCTTGGATAGTGCTACCCTCTCGATTTCGAGTTGCAGGATGCGACGATCGACGACATCGATCTCGGTTGGCATCGAATCTATCTCGATACGTAACTTGCTCGCCGCTTCGTCCATTAAGTCAATTGCCTTATCAGGCAGAAACCGATTTGTGAGATAGCGATTGGAAAGTACCGCCGCGCTCACAAGGGCGTTGTCTTTAATCCGCACGCCATGGTGCACTTCATACCGCTCTTTGAGACCGCGAAGTATCGCAATCGTGTCTTCAACCGTTGGCTCGCCGACAAATACCTGTTGAAAGCGCCGTTCGAGGGCTGCGTCTTTTTCGACGTACTTGCGATACTCATCGAGCGTGGTGGCGCCGATCATTCGTAATTCGCCGCGCGCGAGCATCGGCTTGATCATGTTGCCCGCGTCCATCGCCCCCTCGGCTCCGCCGGCACCGACAAGCGTGTGGATCTCGTCAACAAACGAAATCACATCGCCGTCCGCATCGATGATTTCCTTGAGCACGGACTTGAGTCGTTCTTCAAATTCACCGCGATACTTTGCTCCCGCGAGCATCGACCCAATATCGAGCGACACTAGCCGCTTATTTTTGAGCCCTTCAGGCACGTCGCCATTGGCGATTCTGCGCGCTAGACCCTCAACTATTGCTGTCTTGCCAACGCCAGGCTCGCCAATTAGCACCGGATTATTCTTCGTGCGTCGTGAAAGCACCTGAATCACGCGGCGAATTTCTTCGTCACGACCAATGACTGGGTCGATCTTGCCATCGCGGGCTCGAGCGGTGAGGTCGGTCCCGTATTTTTCGAGAGCCGGAACCTGTCCATCCTGCCCGGCCATGCTCATTTGCGGATTAGCAGCCATGGTTATTTCTCCTTTTTCAAGATGCTCGATCGAGCGCCAAACAGCGACACCGTTTGATGCAACGGCACAAGGTCGTATCGACCGCGCTGCGCAGCAACGGCAACCTTGTTCAATTCACTCTGTAGATTCGCCAACTCTGCGCTCAATTGGCGAACTTGTTGTTCGAGTTGCATCACCTGGCGAATGCCCTCAAGGTTCATACCCGCCGCGGTGAGTTGGGCAATTCGTAATAGGCGTTGAATGTCGGCATCGCTGTATCGCCGATTACCGCCCGCGGTGCGGGCCGGTTGCAACAACCCGCGGCGTTCGTAAATGCGCAGCGTCTGGGGGTGCATGCCCGAGAGTTCGGCGGCCACCGAAATTACATAAACGGCATGGTTTTCGCGTTCCATACATCAGCTCCTTTTCGAACCGTCTAGAAGGTTTTCGCGGGGCGACTTCGTAAACGACTGCGCCATTTCTTCAATTGCCTTCTTTTGTTCCTTCGTCATCACGCTTGGAACGGCGATGTCGACAGTGACGATGAGGTCGCCGATGACTTTGCCAACCGTGATGCCCTTGCCCTTGACGCGATGGCGCGAACCAGATTGCGTGCCGGCCTTAAGTCGCAACTTGACCGTCTCTCCGCTGAGCGTTGGCACATCAATGTCGGCGCCGATCGCGGCTTCGCCAAATGTGATCGGCAAGCGAATTGCGAGGTGCGCCCCCTCGCGGCCAAACAATTGGTGCGGCGCAACTTGGCAGATCACAAAGAGGTCGCCGTGCGGTCCACCGTTTCGGCCTGGAGTGCCGCGGCCCTTGAGACGAATGCGCTGACCGTCGCTGACGCCAGACGGAATCCGCACGTTTACATCGCGCGGGCGCATCTCGACACCCGTACCACGGCACGCGCTGCACGGATGCTCAATGATGTTGCCGCGGCCGTTGCAGCGCGGACACGGTGTCGGAAATGCAAACATGCCCTGGTTGTCGTCGACAACACCGCGGCCTTTGCACTGCGGACAACGCTGCGCAGATGTGCCAACGCGGGCGCCGCTACCCGAACATATCGAGCACTGCGCTTCGGAGGTGAGATGAAGCGTTGTCGTCAGCCCGTTTACGGCGTCGGCAAACCCAATTGCCAATGAAGCCTCAAGGTCGGCGCCGCGTTGCGGGCCATTCTGGCGACTTTGCCCACCGCGGCCGCGGCCGCCGAACATCTGCCCCAACAAATCGCTGATGCCACCGTCGGGCATGTTGCCCGTGTCAAAACGAAACGAACTCGAGTCGCCACCGCGGCCGCCGCCAGGTGCGCCGTAGGCGCTCGGTCCGAGGCGCCGAACTTCGTCGTATTCCTTGCGCTTGGCCTCGTCACTCAAAACATCGTAAGCGGCCGCAATTTCTTTAAACTTCTCTTCTGCCGACGCATTGTTTGGGTTGGCGTCGGGGTGAAACTGGCGGGCAAGTTTGCGATAGGCCTTGGTGATTTCTTTATCGGTCGAACGTTGGGTAACGCCGAGCATCGCGTAGTAGTCCTTCTCAAACCACTCGCGCTGCATAATTGCCCCTTAACCCTTAATCCTCAACCTTGGACCTTCACCATCGCCGCACGCAAAACACGACCCTTCCAGCGATAACCGGTTCGTAAGACTTCTGTGACCGTCGGTTGGGCGCCATCGCCCTCTTCGTGTAATACCGCCTCCGCGACCGACGGATCAAATGCTTTGCCATGAAGATCGAGAACTTCAAGGCCCTGCTTTTGCAGAGCACCAAGTAGTGCCGACCAGACGGGTTCGACGCCGTCGATGCCGTGGCCGATTGCGGCTTCGCACGCGTCGAGAACGCCGAGCAGAGAATCGACAATCTTGCCGCTGGCACGATCAACCTCGTCGGTTACTTGCGCCGAGACGCGCTTACGATAATTTTCGAAGTCGGCCTGAACGCGAAGCGCGATGTCCTTGAACTCGTCTCGCTCTTTAGCAACTTCTTCGATGCTCAACTCATTGAGTGCTGTCTCGAGGTCGACTATTTCGGCAACGAAAGCGGCATCCAGTTGCGCCGCCGTGATTGATTCGTGCGACTCTGGGTTTACTTGTTGTTCGTTCATAACGATGCCGCTCCAGCTCACTAAGCCGAATTATTTCTCATCGACTATTTCTGCGTCGACGATGTCGGCATCGTTTGCCGGTTCACCCTGACCAGTAGCCGAAGTGCCGGCGGCGTTGCCGTCGCGGGCGGCGGTTTCGTACAACTTCTGGCTGAAGGCCTGGCTTGCGGTCGCCAGCTTTTCGGTTGCAGACTTAATCGCTTCGGTGTCTGAACCCTGCAACGCGCTACGCAATTCGACGAGTGGCCCGTCTACTGCGGCGCTCTCTTCAGCGGTGACCTTCTCGCCCTGTTCGCGCAGAACCTTTTCAGTTTGGTAAACAAGCGAGTCGGCGTTGTTGCGTACCTCGGCCTCGTCGCGACGCTGACGGTCCTCTTCGGCGTGCGCCTCGGCGTCTTTAACCATCGCGTTAATGTCGTCCTTGGAGAGCGATGACTGACCAGAAATTGTCATCGACTGCTCTTTAGACGTGGCGCGATCTTTAGCGGAAACATGAACGATTCCGTTGGCGTCGATGTCGAATGTGACTTCGATCTGCGGCACTCCGCGCGGCGCTGGCGGCAGGTCAACGAGTTGAAACTTGCCGAGCGTCTTGTTGTAATTGGCCATCTCGCGCTCGCCTTGCAAGACATGGATCTCAACCGATGGTTGCATATCGTCGGCTGTGGTGAACACCTCTGTGCGCCGCGTAGGGATTGTCGTGTTGCGCTCGATCAGTTTCGTCATGACTCCGCCTTTGGTCTCGATACCCAGAGACAACGGTGTTACATCAAGCAACAAAACGTCTTTAACATCTCCGCGTAAAACACCTGCCTGTACGGCTGCGCCAACGGCTACTACCTCGTCGGGATTAACTGAACGGTTCGGCTCTTTGCCCGTGAAGTTTTGCACCATCTCTTGCACTGCCGGCATGCGGGTCGATCCGCCCACCAAAATTACATGGCTGAGTTGTCCCTTTGACAAACCGGCATCGGTAATCGCCTGCTCGAACGGCTTGCGGCACCGCTCGATCAGGTCAGCGGTCATCTCTTGAAACTTGGCGCGACTCAGCGACTCGTCGAGATGTAAAGGGCCAGCGGCCGTCGCCGTAATGAACGGCAGGTTGATCTGTGTCTGTTGATTTTGCGACAACTCGATCTTGGCTTTCTCGGCTGCCTCTTTGAGCCGTTGAGTGGCCATGCGGTCGGCGGCAAGATCGACGCCATGCGCGGCTTTGAATTGCTGCACCAACCAGTCGATAATCCGTTGATCCCAGTCGTCGCCGCCGAGATGAGTGTCGCCGTGAGTGCTCTTAACTTCGAACACGCCATCGCCGATTTCGAGAACGCTGACGTCGAAGGTGCCGCCGCCGAGGTCGAATACGAGAATCGTTTCGTCGTCGCTGCCCTTATCAAGCCCGTAGGCAAGTGCCGCCGCTGTTGGCTCGTTGATGATTCGCAAGACTTCGAGACCGGCGATCTGGCCGGCTTCTTTTGTGGCGGTGCGTTGCGCGTCGTCGAAGTATGCCGGCACCGTGATCACGGCCTGGGTTACTGGCTCACCCAGGTATGCCTCTGCGTCGCGCTTGAGCTTCATCAAGGTGCGGGCGCTGATCTCTTGCGGCGTGTACTTTTTACCGTCAATGTCTTCCGACTTCCAGTTCTCGCCCATGTGGCGCTTGATGCTGCGGAAGGTGCGGTCTGGGTTGGTGATGGCCTGGCGCTTGGCGACTTCGCCGACCAAAACTTCGCCAGCCTTAGAAAATGCGACTACCGACGGCGTGGTGCGGGCGCCTTCTGAGTTGGGGATTACGATTGGCTCGCCGGCTTCAAGCACGGCTACGACTGAGTTCGTTGTTCCTAGGTCAATTCCTACTGCTTTGCCCATGATGGCTCCTTAATTGGGGATTACTCGGTGTTCGGGTCTTCTTGGTATTGGGAAACGCTTAAGCATTTGTGATGCCTGAACCACGATATGCGAGGACTCCAGACTTAACAACCTTGAAGCAAGAAAAGTTGAGTCTTTATTACTCAGCATTTAGGAGCACCTGATAAATCGCCCCAAATTAGCCATTTCATCTATGATTTAAGGCATGACGGGCTTGCTTGTCCTCCTACGCCACGGCCAAAGCACCTGGAATGCCCTCAACTTGTTCACGGGTTGGCACAATGCCCCGTTGAGCCAGATTGGGGTCGCGGAGGCCAAAGCCGCAGGGGTGACGATGCGCCGAGAGGGCCTGCGTTTTGATGTCGGATTCACCAGCCTGCTGGCCCGCGCGATCGAAACATCGCAATTGGCTCTGCGCGAACTCGGCCAAGACGATCTCACGGTGCACCGCGACTGGCGTTTGAACGAACGGCACTACGGCGCACTGCAGGGTCTCGACAAGAAGGCGACAACAGCCAAGTATGGAGCAGCACAAGTTGCACTGTGGCGCCGAAGTTTTGATGTGCCGCCACCACATGTCGATATTTCGAGCCCCGAGCACCCGGCAAACGATCCCTTGTACAGAGAGCTGCTCGATGGCGGGCTGAACCCGAAGTTGCTGCCGGCTGGCGAGTGCTTGAAAGATGTGTTTGCCAGGGTGATTCCGTTTTTTACAAGTGAGGTGTTGCCACAACTGCAAAACAATAAAAACGTGATCGTCACTGCTCACGGCAATTCTCTGCGCGCACTGCTGATGCACTTAGAGGGCGTCTCTGAAATCGAGATCACCACGATAAATATTCCGACGGGGGTGCCCCGCCTGTACATATTTGACCCGAACAATAAACTTACGGATATCAAAGCCACCGCCCGCTATCTTGGCGACCCGACCGCCATTGCCGCAGGGATCGATGAAGTCGTTCAGCAGTCGGTGTTGTAATCAGCTATCTGAATTATCGCGATCTGGTCAAGTAACACCCGGACAATCAACAGGGCTGTATTTCGTACTAGCGTTACCGAGTCATGGACACGACTAATGGGACAGCAACTGCCGCTCCAACAAATGGCAAGAGGCTAAAGCCGTACCAGGTTTCGATCGCCTTTGGCGTCGGCATCGGTGTGTTCACGATGATCTCGGGCATTATCCCGCAGATCACTAACTGGCACAGCGACTCGCCGATACAACGCGAAGTTTTCGAAGGCATACCCGGCGCCTTTCAGCTGGCGTTTTACACCGTGATCCCGATGCTCTTGATCTGGGGATCGATCCGTTTCGCCGATCGCATTCGCAATTGGGAGCGTGGCGCGCCTGACAAGCGCAAGACGACCAGAAAGAACTTCAAGCAGCGGCTTGCCGATTACCGAGCCGGCGTATATATGCGCACCTTATTGCGCGACAGCGCGGCAGGGTTAATGCACTCGATGATGTACTTCGGTTTCTTGGTCTTGCTCGGCGTCACCACCGTTTTAGAAATCGACCATCAGCTACCACCGGCGCTCAAATTTTTGCACGGCGATGTCTACCGCGGTTACGCGCTGACGGGCGATGTCGCCGGCCTCGTGTTCACGATCGGCGTGGTCTGGGCAATCTTGCGCCGATATGTGCAACGCCCGTACCGCATTCGCATCAAGACCAAGGCCGAACACGGCGTAATTCTTGGCGTCTTGCTAACGATCGGCGTAACCGGGTTCGGAGCCGAGGCGTTTCGCATCGCGCAAAGCCAAGCCTCTGGCATTGCCCTCGAACACGAAAAGTGGAGCATCGTCGGTTATCGGATGGCGCAACTGATTAATTCGGCGTCGGCTAGCACCCTCACGACATGGCACCAGGGTTGGTGGATCGCCCATGTGCTCGCGTTCGTCGTGTTCTTGGCAATCCTGCCGATCACAATGCTGCGCCACATCTTTACCTCACCGCTGAACATGTACCTCAAGGATCGCGAGCGCCCAAAGGGGGCGATGAAGGCGATGCCAGTCCTGACCGAGACAGCGCTCGAATCGTTCGGCGCGCACGTGATCGAGGACTTCACGTGGAAGCAACTTCTCGACCTCGACGCCTGCACAATGTGTGGCAGGTGCACGAGCGTGTGCCCGGCGCATGCGACGGGCAAGCCGTTAGATCCACGCGAAATCGTACTCAAGAGCGGCGAGGTGATGGCAGCCACCGCCGCCCACGCCCCGGGCGGCAAGGTTTCCAATCCGATTGGGCTCGACAGCGAAATTAAGGTCAGCGCCAACTCGTTGTTTGAGCGCATCAGCAGCGAAGAGATCTGGGCGTGCACGAGTTGCAAAGCCTGCGACGAGATCTGTCCCGTCAACATCGAGATCCTCGACAAGATCCTGGACATGCGTAGGTACCTGACGCTGATGGAGAGCGAGTTCCCAGCCGAACTCGGCAACGCCTTTCGCGCGATGGAGAACCAGGGCAACCCGTGGGGCATGAACCAGGGTGAGCGAGGCGACTGGGCCAAAGACCTCGACGTCGAGATTCTCGACCCAGGCGCGAAACTCAACCATAAGTACTTGTACTGGGTCGGTTGCGCGGGCAGTTTCGACGATAAGAACAAAAAAGTCACGCAGGCGATGGCCAAACTGCTTAAGCGCTCGGGCATCGACGTGGCGATTCTGGGTCCAAGCGAGATGTGCACGGGCGACAGCGCGCGCCGTTCTGGCAACGAATACCTATTTCAGATGTTGGCGATACCGAACATTGAAATGCTTAACGGCATGGGCGTGCGCAAAATCATCACGCAGTGCCCGCACTGCTTCAATACTCTCGCCAACGAATACCCGCAGTTCGGCGGCAATTACGAAGTCATTCACCACTCGCAACTATTAGAGCAGCTGATCGAGAGCGGCAAACTCGACGTCAGCAACGCCACTCTCGAGGAGCGCATCACATACCACGACTCGTGCTACCTCGGTCGCCACAACGATGTCTACCTCGCTCCGCGTAACGTGATCGGCTCGATCAGGGGTATTGACATCGTCGAAATGCCCCGCAACGGCACTAAGGGCATGTGCTGCGGCGCCGGCGGCGCGCGCATGTGGATGGAAGAAAACATCGGCACCAAGGTCAACGACGAGCGCGCGGCAGAGGCGATCTCTACTGGCGCGTCGCGCGTCGCGACCGCGTGCCCGTTTTGTTACATCATGCTCGACGATGGTGTCAAGGGCGCGGGTAAAGAAGAGACCGAGGTCAAGGTTGCCGACATTTCAATCCACCTGCTCGAGGCGATCGAGGCCGGTGAGAAACTTCGTGGCGCTCAAACGGCGCCGCTAAGCGCGCCAGTAGCCGGCGACTAACTAAAAATTATTTGAAGTTTTCGAAATAGCGGCTCGGCGTCGGGCCAGTCTGGCCTTGATACTTTGAGCCGCGA
>JAYTUM010000289.1:0-13898 GCA_043744575.1 Acidimicrobiales bacterium
GGTTGACTATTTAACCCACCCCGGGCGCAATTTGCCAGAACGCGTTGCTCCCGAACGCTTTGAGATTGTTGTCAACTTGCTGTCGCTGCGCCACCACAAGCGCCTGCGCCTGCGAGTTCAAGTGGCCGAGAGTGACGCAGCGATCGACTCGGCGTTCGATATTTACCCTGGCACCGATGCGATGGAGCGCGAAGTTTTCGACATGTTCGGCATTTCGTTTGGCGGCCACCCAGACCTGACGCGAATTTTGATGCCCGAAGATTGGGACGGACACCCGCTGCGCAAGGACTATTCGCAGGGATTCATCCCCGTGCAATTCAAGGGCGCCGCATCATGACCGCGCATAACGAAGTTATTTCGGCCGGCACCTTCGAGGGTCGACAAGAATTGCAGTCGCGTAAGGTGCTCACCGCAAAAGAGGTGCTGCGCGAAGTCGGGGCGGTCTTGCGGATGAGCGAAGCCGACGCGGCGTTGCTTGCCGAAGTCGAGACCGTCGCATCAGAAGATCAAACGATGATTATCAACATGGGTCCGCAACATCCGAGCACGCACGGTGTGCTGCGCCTGATGCTTGAGCTGCAAGGCGAGACGGTACTGCGCTGCAAGCCGATCATTGGTTACCTGCACACCGGAATGGAAAAGACGGGTGAGTCGCTGACCTTTATGCAGGGCGGCACCAATGTAACGCGTATGGATTACGTGTCACCGCTGAACAACGAGCTGGTGTTTTCGATGGCGACCGAAAAATTGCTAGGCATCGATGGCGACATTCCGGAGCGTGCCGTATGGATGCGTATGTTGCTCTCGGAATTGAATCGCATGAGCAGTCACTTACTATTTATGGCCAGTAACGGCATGGACATCGGAGCTGTGTCGATGATGTTGTACGGCTGGCGCGAGCGCGAAGAGGTGCTGCGCTTTTTTCAAAAGGTGACTGGTTTGCGCATGAACCACAACTTCATTCGTCCTGGCGGTGTCGCCGCCGACTTGCCGCCTGGTTGGCGCGACGATGTGCTGGCAATTCTCGAGATGCTGCCACCGCGCTTGGCCGAGTACGACATTTTGATGAGCGGTCAGCCGATTTGGCGCGAGCGCCTGCAGGGCGTCGGCGTGATTACGCAGCAAGAGGCCGTAGCCCTCAGCGCGACCGGACCGATTTTGCGCAGCACGGGCCTGGCGTGGGACCTACGCCGCGACATGCCGTACTTGCATTACGATCAACTAGATTTCGAAGTCGTCATCGGACGTTACGGCGATGCCTACGACCGTTACGCGATTCGTCTCGCCGAGATTCGTGAGTCGATGAAGATCGTGCGTCAGATTCTCGATCGTATGCCGGGCGGCGACTACCGAATCCAAAACAAGAAGGTCACGCCACCGCCACGAGGCCGGATCGACGAGTCGATGGAAGCGTTGATCCACCATTTCAAGATTTTCACTGAGGGCTTCAAGGTGCCGGAGGGTGAGGTCTATCTGGCGATCGAGAGCCCGCGCGGCGAGATCGGTTGTTATATCGCCAGCGACGGTTCGGCGACCCCGTACCGCATGCACGTGCGGGCGCCATCGTTCGTCAACATTCAAACAATGCCGCACATGATGCGCGGAGGGTTAGTGGCCGATGCGGTTGCCATAATTTCTTCGGTCGACCCAGTCCTCGGCGAGGTCGACAGATGAGCCGTTTGAACGACGCCAACATCGCCTTGGCCAAGGAGATTATCGCGCGCTATCCCCGGGCGAAGTCGGCGCTTGTGCCGTTGTTGCACCTAGCGCAAGAGCAGAATGGCTACGTCACCAACGAGGCGATGGCGCATCTCGGCCAACTAGTTGGCATCACGTCGGCCGAGGTTTACGGCACTGCAACCTTCTACGAAATGTTTCGCTTCGAGCCAGTAGGAAAATATTTGATCAATATTTGTGGCACAATGTCGTGCGCCTTGAGCGGAAGCGGCGAACTCATGCATCACGCCGAAGGTCGACTCGGCATCAAAGCCGGAGGCACAACCGCAGACGGAATGTTCACGCTGGCCCATGCCGAGTGTCAGGCCGCTTGCACCGAGGCGCCGTGCTTGCAAGTCAACTATCGCTATCGCCTGCGCGTCACGACTCAACACCTCGACGCCTTGATCGACGACCTGGCTGCCGGCAAGTTGTCTAGTGAGATTCCGCCGCACGGCGTGTTGGCAAAAGTTCGTCAACACATTCCGGCCAATCGCGGCGTCGGCGCGGTCGCGCCGGAGATGGTTACGCAAGGCCCTTTATGGATGGATGATGGCCCGGCGATATGAGCAATACATATGCCCACGCGCCGGGTTTTGTCTCAGGCGACCGACCGAAGATTGTCACCTCGCGATTCGAATTTGCCGACTCGTTTACGCTCGCGCGCTACCTGGCGACCAACGGTTACGTCGGCTTGCGCCACGCGCTAGCGCGCAGTGCGACCGAAGTGCACGAAGAAGTTAAATCAGCCACCGTTTTGGGTCGCGGCGGCGCTGGTTTCCCAGCCGGCACCAAGTGGGGCCTAATGCCGCAGCAGGTTTGGCCGAAGTATCTGGTTGTCAACGGCGACGAGAGCGAACCTGGCACCTACAAGGATCGCCTGCTGATGGAGCTCGACCCGCATCAACTCATCGAAGGTTGCTTGATCGCCTGTTACGCGGCCGGTTTGTCGCAGTGTTTCTTGTACATTCGCGGCGAGATGGCGCTCGCGCAAGAGCGTGTCGCGGCGGCACTTAACGAGGCATATGTCGCGGGCTACGTCGGCAAAAATATTTTAGGGTCAAAGTTTTCTGTTGACATCGTTTTGCACTGGGGCGCAGGCGCGTATGTCGTCGGCGAAGAGACTGCGCTTATCGAGAGCCTGGAAGGCAATCGCGGCATGCCGCGCCTCAAGCCGCCGTTCTTCCCTGCCGCGATCGGATTGTACGGCCGACCGACGATCGTGAATAACGTCGAGACGCTCGCCAACCTGCCGTGGTTGTTGTGTAATGGGGCGACAGCGTACACCGCGATCGGCACCAAGACGTCGCCCGGCACGCGCATGGTCGCGGTCTCTGGCCATGTCAAGCGGCCAGGTGTGTATGAGATCGTCAACGGCACGACTTCGTTTCGCGATTTGATTTATAGCGAAGAATTCTCCGGCGGCATCCGCAACGACAACGAACTCAAGGCCTTCGTGCCTGGCGGCGGTTCGGCCCCGTGGTTCACTCCTGATCAACTGGACCTACAATTTGAGGCCAGCCAAGTCGGGCCTGCGGGTTCGATGCTCGGGTCTGGCGCGATCATGGTCATGGACGAGACAACCGACATTCCTGCAGCGGCCTTGACGCTGACACATTTTTACGCGCACGAATCTTGCGGCAAGTGCACGCCGTGCCGCGAAGGCGCAACTTGGCTCGAGCGCATCTTGACCCGCGTTGTCGACGGCATCGGCACCGAAGCCGACCTGCAGCAACTGCTCGAGGTCGGAGCGATGATTTGCCCGGGCGATTTCCCGCACGCCTCGAATGCAAAGCTCGACCTTGCGGCGGTGCCATTCCCGTACAAGATGACGACGATCTGTTTCGTCGGGCCGTCGGCGTACGTGCCCGTGCACTCGGCGTTGACATTGTTTAGAGAAGAGTTCGAAGCGAGAATCACCAAGCGTGTGATGATCCCCGTGACGGCAGTTAACGGCGCGTTATGACCGACTCCAATTTGGTAAGAGACCCGAATTCGATCAATCTGACGGTCAACGGCAGATCGGTACAAGCGCGCAAAGGAGAAATGATCATCGCGGCTGCCGACCGCACGACCGACTTCATTCCGCGTTTTTGTTATCACCCACGTATGGAGCCGGTCGGCATGTGTCGCCAGTGTCTCGTCGAGGTCGAAGGCCCGCGCGGCCCGATGATGGTCGTCTCGTGTATGACGCCCGTGGCCGAGGGTCAGGTCGTGCGCACGGCAACAGAGGGCGTGAAAAAGACCCAAGAGGGCATGCTCGAGTTGTTGCTCGCGAACCACCCGCTCGACTGCCCGGTGTGCGATAAGGGCGGCGAGTGTCCGCTGCAAGATCAGGCATTTAGTCACGGCCCCGGCGAGAGCCGTTACATCGAAGAGAAGCGCCACTACGAAAAGCCGATCCCGATCAGCGACTTGGTGTTGCTCGATCGTGAGCGTTGCATCTTATGCGATCGCTGCACGCGCTTCGCCGACGAAGTTGCGGGTGACCCGCTGATCGTTTTTGCGAGCCGCGGCAATAACACGCAGATCATGACGTTTCCTGACGAACCGTTCAGCTCGTACTTCTCCGGCAACACCGTGCAGATTTGCCCAGTCGGCGCACTAACCGCGCTGCCGTACCGGTTCAAGGCGCGCCCCTGGGATATCGAGCAGGTCGAGAGCACCTGCACGACATGTTCGGTCGGTTGTCGCACGGTCGTACAGAGCAGTCGCGACGAGTTGGTGCGCTATCAAGGTGTCGACATCGAGCCCGTTAACTGGGGCTGGTTGTGCGACCGCGGCCGATTCAACTTTGAGTCAGTTAACAGCGATGCGCGCCTGACGCAGCCGCTGATCAAGGGTGCATCTGGGCATAGCGAATCATCTTGGTCAGTCGCGCTTGACACCACCGCTCGGCTGTTGCGCACGGCGCTCACAATTGGTCCAGACTCTGTCGCAATAATTGGCGGCGCGCGCGGCACCAACGAAGACGCTTACGCCTGGGTGATGCTTGCCGATGCATTGAAGATCGATCAGCGCGACGCCCAACTCGCCGACGGCCTACCCCCAGAAATTTTCTCTCTGCCGCAAGCGACTATCGCCGACATCGATAGGGCCAAGACGATCGTGCTACTCGCGCCAGACCTCAAAGAAGAGTTGCCCGTGTTGTACCTGCGCGTTCGCCATGCGGCAGAAAAACGCACGGCCAAGATTGTTGAGTTCACCGCGAAGAAGACAGGGCTGACGCCGTACGCGTGGATGAGCACTCAGGCCGACGGCTTGTCGCTCGCTGGTGCCGTGCGCGAGTCAGACTCGAACGCCAAGTTTGTCGAGCAGCTCAAGTCGGGCGAGGTCATCGTAATAGTCGGACGCACGAACCTCGCCGAAACGCCGGACAATGTAGTTCACGCTCTGGCAGAGTTTTTGCACATCGCGCCAAGTGCTCACGTGCTGCCAGTTCTGCGCCGCGGTAACTTGCGCGGCGCGATCGCGGCAGGTCTCACGCCAAAGTCTGGGGCCAGCGACACCGCAGAGATTTTGGCTCGCGCCGCGGCGGGCAAGATCGAGTGTCTAATCCTGCTCGGCGCTGACCCGCTCAGCGATGTACCAGACGCTGACTTGGCTCGCCGCGGTCTCGCGGGCGCGCGCAGCATCATCTGCATCGACACTTTCTTGACCGAGTCGGGCCGACAAGCTGACGTTGTGTTACCGGCCGCTAGTTATGGCGAAAAAGTCGGCACTACAACAAACCTCGAAGGCCGCATCAGTAATGTCGGCCAACAGATCACGCCGGCAGGTACTTCGCGCCCAGACTGGATGATCGCTTCCGAATTGGCGGTACTTGTCGGCGTCGATCTCGGCGTGTCTAGTTACGACGATGTTCATCAACTGATGCTCGACAACGTTTTCCAGTTCGCACCGGCTCGCGACGCCAAGAGTGTCGGTCACGATGGCGTGCTCATGAATCATTTACCGGCGACGACCCTCTCGCGGGTTGAGAAGCGGTTGCCAGATTTGAACTCTTATAACTTCCGTCTGATCGTCACGCGCAAGTTGTATGACGCTGCGCACGGTACGGCTAGAAGCCCGTCGCTCGCCAAACTAGCGATTGGTGCCGGCATTTATGTGCATCCAATAGATCGCGTCCGCATCGGCGTGCCAGTCGGCAGCGACGTCAAGGTCATTTCTTCGAGGGCCACGGTCGTGTTGCGACTGAACGAATCAGATGATGTCATGAAGGGCACCGCGTGGGTGCCGTTCAATCAGCCAGGTGGCGACGTACGCGAATTGATCGACCTCGCTTCTAGTTCATGCGATGTGCGAATTGAGAACATCAGGTGAACGCGATGCTGGCGATGGATCCACTTCTTGAGGGCGACCTACTGTGGACGCCGCTCGTAATCGTGCTGCTGAAGGTTCTCGTCGTGTTCGTCACCGGTTTGGTGGCAACGATGTTGATGGTGTGGTTCGAGCGCAAGGTCATTTCTGGCATGCAGAATCGCATCGGTCCCAACAAGGCTGGCCCATTTGGTTTGCTGCAGACACTTGCAGACGGCATCAAGTTATTTTTCAAGGAAGACCTGATCCCCGACCGTTCCGACAAATTCGTTTTTAAGCTTGCGCCGTTCCTCTCGTTTGTGCCTGCGTTCCTTTCGTTCGCGATCATCCCGCTCGGCGGCGATTTTCGCGACGGCAAGGGTGGCATGGTGACATGGTTCGGGCATCAGACGCGGGTGCAACTTGCCGACCCACCGATGGGGGTGTTGTTCGCGCTCGTAATCTCGGCGATCGCGGTGTACGGGATAATGCTTGCGGGTTGGTCGAGCGGCTCGAAGTATCCGTTGCTTGGTTCGGTGCGAGCATCGGCGCAGATGATCAGTTATGAGGCGGCGCTCGGTCTTTCCCTCGGCGCGGTGTTGCTTGTGACGGGCACGCTTTCGACGAGCGGAATTGTGATCGCCCAAACGACGATCAGCCAATGGAACGTGATCGCAACAGGGCTGGTGCCATTTTTTATCTTCTTCATCGCGGCCACTGCCGAATTGAATCGCCCTCCGTTCGACTTGGTCGAGGCAGAACAAGAACTCGTCGGCGGGTTTAACACAGAGTACTCATCGATCCGCTTTGCGTTGTTCTACTTGGCGGAATTCATGAATACGGTGACGATGTCGGCGCTGATCGTGACACTGTTCTTCGGCGGCCCACAGCCAATCGCGGTCGGCAATACTGTTCTTGATATTCCGTTGATCCCGAACGGCATTGAGGGCACGGTCTGGCTATTTTTGAAGGTGCTTGTATTCCTCTATATATACGTCTGGTTGCGGGCCACGTTGCCGCGCTTTCGCTACGACCAACTGATGGATTTAGGCTGGAAGGTTTTGATCCCCGCGGCGCTCGGGTGGTTCATGTTGTTGGCGGCGCAACGCCTCGGTCGTGACCAAGATTGGAACACGGTAGCGGTTACCTTGGTTTCCGTGATTGTTTTGGCGACCGCGTATGCGCTAATGCAGGCGTCTTTTCGTGTCAGCCGCAAGAAGCGCGAAACCGAAGGGTCAATGTTCTAATGGGCTACTTCGGCGGTTTTCTCGTGACGATGCGCCAGCGAGGCGCCAAGAATCAGGTCACAACGCAGTACTCGGGCGGGCGAGTGCGCAAGCGCAGCCAGAAGAAGTCAAAGGATGGCAAAGCCAGCAAGCGCGCCGAGGAGATGGACGCCAAAATTGCCAAGCCAGAGCGCCTGCACGGTCGCCATGTGCTCAATCGTTACGAAGATGGAATGGAGAAGTGCATCGGCTGCGAATTGTGCGCCGCGGTATGCCCGGCCAACTGCATTCATGTTCGTGGCGCTGATAATGACCCGCAAAATCCGACTTCGCCGGGCGAGCGCTTCGGATGGATCTACGAGATCAACTACCTGCGCTGCATTCACTGCGATCTGTGCGTTGAGGCCTGCCCGACCGAGGCGATCACCGAAACGAAACTTTTTGAATTCTCGTTCACCAATCGCCAAGACGCGATCTACACAAAGGCCGAATTGCTGGTTGACTCGGCTGGCAAGCCACAGAATTTGCCTTGGGAGGATTGGCGTCCAGGCGAAGACCAAAATACATCGGGGTGGATGAGGGCGACTGCACCAAGCGGCGACTCGACATTCAACGGGGTAGTTTCGTGGAGCGGCGAGTTGGGGTATGGCGTGCGCGCCCCCGAACAAAACTTGGACGGAAAGACCAAATAGATGGAACTATTCGTTTTTGTCTGCGCCAGCATCATGATCCTGGTCGGGGCAGTTGGTGTCGTCGTACGCGGCAACCCCGTACACGCCGCACTGAGCCTGGTGCTGACGCTGTTCGGCATCGCGGTCTTGTTCGTCGCCCAACACGCCGAGTTCTTGGCCGCCGTGCAGGTAATCGTCTACGCGGGCGCGATTGTCGTGTTGTTCCTGTTCGTGATCATGCTGCTCGGCGTTGACCGCGCAGAAGATTTGCGCACTAGCGCTCTCGCGGGACAGCGCGGTTTGGCCGCCGTAGTCGGCGTCGGGTTGTTGAGCGCGTTGGGCGCGGCGATCGTGCGCGGCACGGACGCGGTTGTCACTCGCGCCGGCGGCATCGCAGTTGGCACGGTCGACGCCGCCGAAGCCAACATTACCCAGATCGCCCATTCGGTATTCTCCGACTACGTAGTCGCGTTTGAATTGACTTCTATTCTGCTCGTCGTCGCCGTAGTCGGAACGGTGTTGCTCTCACGTCGTCGACCAACAGATGTGCGCCCGGTTTCTGGCAGGCCGTCATGACTGGTTGTTTAGTGTGATCGGCCTCGTGGTAGTTCCTACCCCTATGTGGTATTTGTTGCTCGCTGCACTGTTGTTCACGATCGGCGCGGTCGGCGTGCTCGTGCGGCGCAACCCTCTGGTGATTTTCATGTGCATCGAACTAATGCTCAACGCCGTCAATCTCACCTTCGTAACGATGGGGCGACGCCTTGGCAGTATTGACGGCCAGTCGATCGTGTTCTTCGTGCTCGTCGTTGCCGCGGCCGAAGTCGTCGTCGGTCTGAGCATCATCGTTTCGATAATGCGCCGCCGCAGCGGCGTCAATGTCGACGATTTAGCGGAACTCAAGGGTTAAGGCCGTGGCGTGACTAGTTTGCTGTGGCTCGTGCCGATCTTCCCCCTAGTTGGGGCCGTGCTGATCTTGTTGTTCGGCCGCCGCCTCGGCGAGCCCGGTTCTGGTTGGCTCGCGGCGCTGATGCCAATCGCCTCGTTCGTAACCGTCGTCGGCGTATTCTTTGATCTACTGTCGCGTCCAGCCGACGGGCGCAGCCAGGTAGTGACAATGTTTTCGTGGCTGCCAGTCGGTTCGCTGCAAGTTGACATGGCATTGCTCGCAGACCCCTTGAGCGTCACGATGGCGCTATTCATCACGGGCATTGGCTCACTTATCCACCTCTACGCAATCGGGTACATGCACGGCGATCCGAAGTTTTCGAAGTTCTTCTTGTACCTCAACTTGTTCGTTTTTTCGATGCTGATGTTGGTCCTCGGAGAGAACCTGCTCGTGACATTTCTCGGGTGGGAGGGCGTCGGCGCGTGCTCATACTTCTTGATCTCGTTCTGGCACACCCGTAATAGCGCAGCTGTCGCTGGCAAGAAGGCATTCGTCACCAACCGTATTGGCGACTTCGGCGTGATGACGGCGATGTTCTTGGCATTCAGCACGCTCGGTTCGCTCTCGTACCAGCACATCAACGAGTCAGCGCACAGTGGATCGCTCGCCCCAGTCACGGCCACAGCGATCGGCCTGTTGCTGTTCGTCGGAGCGTGCGGCAAGAGCGCCCAACTGCCGCTGTACCTATGGCTCCCAGACGCGATGGAGGGCCCAACCCCTGTGTCGGCGCTGATCCATGCCGCCACGATGGTCACGGCGGGTGTCTTTCTAATGACGCGCATGAGCCCAGTGCTGGCAGCGGGTTACAACTGGGCGCCGACGCTCATCGCAGTTGTCGGCGGCGCGACAGCGTTGTACGCCGCGACGGTCGCGGTTGCACAGAACGACATCAAAAGGGTTCTTGCCTATAGCACGGTATCGCAACTCGGGTATATGTTTTTGGCGATTGGTTCCGGCGCCTACGTCGCGGCGATTTTCCACATGGTAACGCACGCATTTTTTAAGGCGCTGCTGTTTCTCGGTTCTGGTTCTGTAATTCACGGCATGCACCACGAGCAAGACATGCGCCGAATGGGCAAGTTGCGCCATGTGATGCCGATTACGGCGGGCACGTTCATTATTGGCTGGCTGGCGATCGCAGGCGTGCCGCCGTTCGCCGGGTTTTGGTCGAAGGACGAAATTCTGTTGTATGTGTATGCCAACAATCGTGGCCTCTACGTTGTCGGAATAATCACGGCTCTGCTGACCGCGTACTACATGACGCGCCAAGTGATCATGGTGTTCTACGGGGATGCCAAATGGAACGATCACAGTCAAGAAAACGGCGCGCACGGAGAATTTGTACCGCACGAGAGCCCGAAGATCATGCTCGTGCCGCTCGTCGTTTTGGCGTTTTTGTCGATTGTCGGTGGCGGTCTGCAACTGCCGTTTAGTGGTCGCTTGCATTTCTTAGGAAATTGGCTGGCTCCGGTAGTCGAAGAGTCCGAGGCCAACATCTCCGGCTCGTGGGCCGAGCACAACAAGTATCTGTTGCTGGCCGTTGCGGTGCTGATTGCGTGCACTGGTATCGCCGCCGCAATCGCGGTATATTCCAAGAAAATTATCAAGCCGATTGAACCAGCGATTCTTGAGCAGGCTTGGCGTTATGACGATGCCGCTGGCGCACTAGTCGCGGGCCCAGGCGCCGCCGCGTTTAACGCGTTGGCGTGGGCAGATGACAACGTCGTTGATGGCGCGGTCAACGGGGTCGCCACGCTCGTGCGTTCGGCAGCGGGCGTGACGCGCAAGGCCCAGAGCGGTTTCGTGCGCACATACGCGGCGGTCATCGGTCTCGGCGCGGTCGCGCTTTTGACGTGGTTTATTTTTAGGAGCATCTCGTGATTGCGTCCGAGTCCAGCGTGGTCGCGTTTCCGATCCTGACGATGCTCGTGCTGCTGCCGTTGTGCGGTGCAATTATCGTTTCGCTTATCGGTCGCACGCACGGCGAGTGGGTCAAGCTCGCGGCTCTGGTGACGAGCGTTTCCACCGGCGCGATGTCGGTATGGATGTTGATCGAGTTTCCGGCAGGCTCTGCTGACTTCGAATTCGTCAGTAAACATTCGTGGATCAGTCAGTGGGGCATATCGTGGCACCTCGGAGTCGATGGCATCTCCTTGTTCTTGGTCGTTCTCACGGGCGTGTTGTTTCCGCTCGTGATCGTCGGCATCGACCCGCATCACGACGAAAAGCCGTACTTGGCGTGGATGCTGCTGCTAGAGGCCGGCGTTATGGGCAGTTTCTTAAGCCTCGACCTGTTTTTATTCTTCGTGTTTTTCGAGATCGTGCTCGTGCCGATGTATTTTTTGATCGGCGGCTGGGGATATGACAAGCGCGTCTACGCGGCAACAAAGTTTTTCCTGTACACAATGGCGGGCTCGGCTTTCATGCTGGTGGGCATCGTCGCCACCGCCGTTCTCGCGCGCCGAGACACCGGTGCGCTCACATTCAACGTCATCGACATCGCCGAAAAGGCGCATTTCTCAACGGGCACGGGCCGCTGGTTATTCGTCGCCTTTGCAATCGCATTCGCGGTCAAGGTGCCATTGTTCCCGTTGCACACCTGGTTGCCAGATGCACACACTCAGGCGCCGACAGGCGGATCGGTAATCTTGGCTGGCGTGCTCTTGAAGATGGGCACGTTCGGTCTGTTGCGTTTCGGTGTGTACCTATTCCCCGAAGCGGCGGTGTGGGCGCGGCCCGCGATGTACACGCTGGCGGTCGTCGGCATTGTTTACGGTGCGATCGCTGCCACCATGCAACGCGATCTCAAGCGACTCGTCGCTTACTCGTCGGTTGCGCACCTGGGCTTCATCGTTCTCGGCATTTTCGCGCTCACCGCGCAGTCGATCACTGGAGGGGTGATGCAGATGATCAACCACGGAGTCTCAACTGGCGCGTTGTTTTTGCTGGTCGGAATGATTTACGATCGCCGCCACACGCGCGAGATTTCAGAACTCGGCGGCATTCAACAGGTCGCGCCGATATTCGCGGGTTTTTTCATGGTCGTGATGCTCTCGTCGATAGGCCTGCCTGGCCTGAATGGTTTCGTCGGCGAGTTCTTAATTTTGAGCGGGTCGTTCTCGACGGCGCGCTGGTGGGTTGTCGCAGCAACCACAGGCGTGATTCTCTCGGCGCTGTATTTACTTTGGGCGTATCAGCGTGTGTTTCACGGCGAGCCAAATGAGGCCAACAGTTCCTTCCGTGACGTTTCGTTGCGCGAAGGTTTGCTGCTGTCGGCGTTTGTTGCCGTGATCATGTTCACCGGCATCTACCCCAAGCCGATGCTGAGCCGCATCGAGCCGAGCGTCAAGGCGTTGATCGAACATGTCGAGCAACACTCCAATTATCGTCAGCCGCAAATCGCGGTCGAGGCCCCCAAGTGATCGCTGAGGCCGTGCCGTTTGTCGGCCCATCGATTCAGTGGTTCAACATCAGCCCGTTGCTGGCGTTGTTGGCTGGGGCATTGCTGTTGTTGGTCGTCGGCGCGCTGACGCCACAGTGGCCGCGCGGTTTGTATGCCGCAGCTGCGTGCACAACTAGCGCGGTCGCCGGCGCTCTGGCCCTCGTGCTGTGGGGTGATGTCGTTGGTGGCAAACCGTTAACGCTGATCGGGGGGGCGCTGTCGCTGGACCGCTACGCATTGTTCGCGACGATCACGATCTGCATCGCGCTCGCGCTGGTGTCGCTGATCACCAATGATTATCTGCGCCGCGAAGGACAAGATGCCCCAGAGATTTACGGGCTGTTTTTGACCGCCGCAATCGGGGCGATCATCATGGTCTCGGCCAACGACCTGCTGGTGTTGTTCTTGGGCCTCGAAACGCTGAGCCTGTCGCTGTATGTATTGGCGGCAAGCAATCGCAACAAGGCCAAGAGCGAGGAGGCCGGACTCAAGTACTTCATCCTCGGCGGGTTCGCCTCGGCCTTCTTCTTGTACGGAGTCGCGTTCGTATTCGGCGCGGTCGGCTCAACAAATCTCGGCAAGATTGCCGATGTGCTCGCCACAGAACAGACGATCCCACACAACGACGCGCTATTGCTGGTCGGCATCGCGTTAATGCTCGTGGGGTTCGCATTCAAGATTTCGCTCGTGCCGTTTCAGATGTGGACGCCAGATGTTTATGAAGGAGCGCCGACTCCGGTGACGGCCTTTTTGTCGTCTGTCGGTAAGGTCGCCGCGCTTGGCGCGCTCGTGCGGGTTTTCGTCGTCGCCTTTCCCGCGCGCATGGATGACTGGCGCCCGGCGATCACGGTTCTCGCGCTGCTAACCCTCATAATCGGCGCGGTGCTCGCCGTAGTGCAGACCGACGTCAAACGCATGCTCGCGTACTCTTCGATCACTCACGCGGGTTTCATGTTGGTCGGCCTTGAGGCCGCCTCGCATCGTGGATCGCTTGGCGACAACACGGGTGTGTCGGCCACGCTCACATACCTTTTGATCTATTCGGTCGTTGTTGTTGGAACCTTCGGCGTGGTCAGCCTCGCCGCCGGTCTTGGCGACACGGCGACTTCGGTCGAAGACATGCGCGGCCTCGCCAAGCGTCGACCCGCGCTCGCGCTCGGGCTCACGGTGCTGCTGCTCGCGCAGGCTGGCGTGCCGCTGACGAGCGGTTTCGTCGCCAAATTCGGCGTTATCCAGGCGGCGGTCAACGCTGGCAGTTACGCGCTAGCCGTTGCGGCGATGGTCTCGGCTGTGATTGCGGCATTCTTGTACTTGCGGATCATGGTCAGCGTCTGGCTGCACGATCCGAACGATGCCTCGCCGTTGCAGGTGCCGCTGGCGTCGGCGCTGGCGATCGGATTCGCGGTGGCGTTCACACTGGCTATCGGGTTCTTCCCGGGATGGTTACTTGACACCGCCCGCGATCTTGCCCAATTCGCCAGCCTGTAATTAGCGAGTCGCAGCGATCAAGGCATTGAACAAACCCTGCTGCTGAGCGTCGGTCGCGGCGTCGTCTTCAGGGTGCCACTGCACACCCACGATCCATTTGGCGGTGC
>JAYTUM010000290.1:0-3513 GCA_043744575.1 Acidimicrobiales bacterium
CAGCCACTGCGTGGCTATAAACAATTCGACGCCGCCACCATCGTGGTCGGGCAACGCGAGAGCGGCCTCGGTGCCGAGGAAGGCCTGGTCTTGCATGCCAATCGTGTAAATGCCTTCGACCACGATTGGCCCGGTGGCGGTTACATCGCCGCTAATGATTCGTTGGTGACGGATCAGGTTTCCGTCTTGATGAATTGGCGGCGTTGTTGAGAGCATGGCGACTTCGGGATCGACGAGGGGCGTCATTACTTCGTAGTTGACGATGATCGCGTCGAGCGCGCGTCGACATGTCTCGGGGTGATCGGCGGCGACGGCGGCGACGGGTTCGCCCATGTAACGAACGACATCGCTGGCAAAAACGGGCTGGTCACTAGATATCAGTCCGTAAGTCTTCTTGCCAGGAATGTCATTTGCCGTGACGATCTTGACGACGCCGCTGATTGCCAGCGCGGCGGTGAGATCGATGCTGATAATTTTGGCGTATGGGTGAGGGCTTCGCAACGTCGCACCCCATAACATGTTTGCGGCGTACAGGTCGGAAGAGAATGCGAAATCGCCGGTGACCTTGGCGAGGCCGTCTGGTCGAAGTGCGCTGGCGCCGAGCACACCGCGGCGCGTGTCTTGCTTGTTCGACGTGCTCACTCTTGTTGGCCTCGGATTGCGACGGACGCGGTCTGTATCGCTTGAAAGATGCGGCCGTATCCGGTGCAGCGACAGATATTGCCAGAGATCGCCTCTTTGACCTCAATCTCACTGGGCGACGGGTTGTTGTTTAGCAGATGACTTACGGCGACTATTAGACCAGGCGTGCAAAACCCGCACTGCACGGCGCCCTGGCTGACGAACGCGTCTTGCACGGCCGTTGGCGCGTCTGAGTCGCCGATGCCCTCGACGGTGGTGATCTGCGAATCGATCGCGGTGGCGGCCATCACGAGACACGAGCACATTGCGTTGCCGTCCATGATCACGGTGCAGCTGCCGCATTCGCCCTGCTCGCAGGCGCCCTTTGAGCCTGGCAGATCGAGTCGCTCGCGCAAAACGAATAAAAGACTTTCGCCGACCCAGGCGTCGCGCACTTCGCGCGGCTCGCCGTTAACGGTGAGTTGATAGATCTCGTTGCCGTTATTCATTCGCGTACGCCCTAGCAATAAGTCTGCGAGACATAGTTGAAACGGCGTGGCGGCGATATTGGGCCGTCGAGCGGTGATCGTCGATAGGGCGCGCCTCGCTGGCGGCGATCTCGCCAAACTCTCTGGCCACACTTTCTGCGATTGGCATTGATGACGCAAGGTCGTGTTGGGAGGCGACCCAGGCTTCAGCCTGGCGGCAGCGGATGATTGTTGGGCCGACTGAGCCGAGCGCGAGGTGCACCGATCTATTGATCTTGTCAATCGATAGGCACGCCGACGCCGTCGAGATCACCATTGCGTTGCGCACCCCGACTTTTGAATAGCCCTGCCACCCGCTGCGAACGGGCAGCGTCACGGCAGTAATGATCTCGTCGCTATTGCGACTGTTGCGCTTGACGCCGACCATGAAGTCGTGGATAGAGACGTCGCGGTTGTTCGATGCGCTGCGTAGGTGCACGACGGCATCCAGCGCGAACAGAACTGGTAGGCCGTCGCCGGCGGGCGAGCAGGTGCCAAGGTTGCCGCCGAGAGTACCGACGGCGCGAATCTGCGGCGAGCCAACCGTTCGCGATGCCTGGGCGAGCGCGGGCAGCAGATTGGCGATCTCGCCAGTTTCCATCTTGAAGTACGGCACGCCCGATCCGATGGTCACGAAATTACCGTCTTGGCTGACAGACCAGGTGTTCAGTTCGCTCACGCGCTTCAGGGCAATTACGTCGGTGACTTTGCGCCTGTGGAAGTTGACCTCGACCATCAGGTCTGTACCTCCGGCGATAATTTGCGCGCCGGGCATCGAGCGCAGGGCTTCGAGAGCGTCGTCTAGATTTGTTGGAACCACGACTGTCACGAAACGCCGTCCCAGTCAGTGAAGGTGTCGATCATCGCCTTAACATCGCCGAGCGGGTACAAGATTGGGCAGGTTGCGCCGTTGGTAATATATTGCGCGACTTGGGCTCGGGCCTCTTTTGGTGTGCCGCTGGCGGTGAGCATTTGGACAATCTCGTCCGGCACCAATTTCGACGCCGCTGTGACCTGCTCGTGGGTGGCAGGCCAGGTCAGTACCTCACCGACCTTGTCGAGCAGCGACTGCGGTACGCCCGAAGCCTTCATGATGTGTGGCTGCTGGCCCAGATACTGGGTAACCATCTCTCTGGCCATGTTGAGGGCGGTCTTTGCGTCTTCGTGCACGCTGCAGACTACGAGTTGCGGCCGATCGATCGAGTCAATTGAGCGGCCCGCGCGGTCTGCGCCAATCGCCAGCGCTTCCATCGCCTTGTGGTTGTAGTCGGGCGAGACTAGGTAGTTGAGCACCACGCCGTCGGCAATCTCGCCAGATAGCTCCATCATCTGCATGCCAGTAGCACCTATATATATAGGTACATCCTTGGCCCGGCGCTCTTGGTAGACGTAATCGAGTTCGACGCCGTCGAGGTGCACGAACTCGCCATCCATCGTTACTGTTTCATTGTGCAGTAACGCGCGCACGGCTGTAACAATCTCGCGCATCGCGCGCAGTGGCTTGGCGCGGCTGAGGCCAACTTTTTGAGCGAGCGGGTCCCACCAGGCGCCGATGCCAAGGATCACACGGCCTGGCGCGAGATCGTCGAGGGTCGAGAATGTGGCTGCGAGTCTGGCGGGGTTGCGAGTCCAGCAATCAACGACACCTGATGCAATTTTGATCTTCGTCGTCACAGATGCGAACGCCGCCATTGGCACCGTCGCTTCGCGCACCAAACGACTCTCGGCCTGCCAAACCGCCTCGAAACCTTTCGACTCTGCGTACTGCGCGAAGGCCATGCCCTCGCGAATGGTGTGGGCATCTTGCAAATAAATTGCGACGCGCGCACTCACTTGTTACATCCATTCATCTGTTACAACCTTTCATGCAGTCTGTCTGATTGCTCTTGCGCTTTGGCCCTGATCTCTTGCAGGTCAACCGTCTGGGGCACGCCGTTACTGAGCACTTTACGTCCGTCGATCACGACGTCGAGCGCCCGCATACCCGGGGTGAACGCAACATGCCACGGGCTCTCGGCGTGGTCGTAACTCCAGGTCACCTCGTCCTGCAGCGCCTCTGGAAACAACTCGTATCCATTGCGCAGCCACGAGGCCACAGTGTCGGGCGTTTCGGTAAGATCGAATTCGCGCAGGCGGGCGTAGGCGAGCCTTGCCTCTTCGAGCATGTCGCTTCCGATCCCGTCGGTGCCGAGAAGAACCTTGTTTGTTCGTTTGCTCGGCGCGCCGTAGCCGACGGAGTTGTTCATGTTCGATCGCGGGTTGTGCACGATTCGACCGCGCAGTTCGCGGTCTAGGTGCACGGCGTGCACTAGTAGCCAGTCGTCCTTTGCCAGCGCTTCGAGTCTTGCGCCGGCTTGAACGTCTG
>JAYTUM010000291.1:0-13781 GCA_043744575.1 Acidimicrobiales bacterium
ACCGGTTGGCACACCCGCGGTGTAACCGTAACCGGCTGAGACGCGGCTCTGCGCCCTAGGTTGCGGTCAGGTAGTCGCCGCTCGTCCAGTCGCTCTCAACCGCATCGAGGCGTCGAGATGCGACGCGCTTCAGCGACTTCGCCACTGAGCCAACGAGCACCGAACACAGGGCGAGCGTGCCGACATGGCTGTCAAACGGCGTCTCGCTTCGCGCGCTCACGCTGAAGTGACAGGATGCCGCTGCCGCAAATGGCGCAAGTAGTGAATCCGCAATTGATATCAGCACCATTCCGGAGTCGACAGCCTGCTCGGCCAATTCAACGAGCCACCGGTCGTAGCGATGAAAATCAATCACTACGAGGACATCGTTTCTCCTCGCCAATGCGATTTGCGCGCTAAGCGCAACTGGGTTGCCAGCAAGCAAACTGACGCCACCTCTCAGTAGGCGCAATTCCTCGCCGAGATGCAGCGCGATGCCCAAGGATGAATTGCCGCCCACGATGAAGATTTGACTCGCTTCATTGCCAAGCATCGAGACCGCAGACGACAGTGCTAATCGATCGATCGCGGTTAGTGTCTTGAAAACATTTTCGGTTTCACCGCTAAGTGCGAGGTCGATGACATCACCGTGAGTCGTCGTCTTGATCTTTTCCGCAGCCGGTCGCAGACGTTTCGAGATCTCTTGCTGCACATGTTCCTGCAAGGCGCGAAAGCCGCTGTAGCCGAGTTGTACGGCCAGTCGATGGACCGATCCAACGCCTGCGCCGACATGCGTGGCAAACGATGCCGCGGTACCAAAGGCAACCGCACCAGGATCGTCCAGGAGGCTCTTGGCAATGCGACGATCCGTGGGGGTGAGGCGTTTGATTCGCTCGCCAATAACCTCCGCGGGCGTTGGTTCTGTTGCGCTCATCAGGTTGATCCTTTTCATGTTCGTCTTCGTCGGATTGCGAATTTTCGCCGTGGAACAATTGTTCCATCATATGCTAGACTGGAATATATGGTGATGAACAGCATGAGAGACACGCCGATGACCAAGCTGCCGACGGGGCCGGTCGAGAGTGTCGCATTCGTGCGCGCTGCTGGGCATGCGCGGCGCCAACTGCCCGCCGAGGTTCACGATGCCCTCGTTGACTTTGCCGATCAATCGCCTCGCGACGGATACCTGTTGCTTCGCAACATTGACATTGGAGACATTCCGCTCACTCCGAGTTCGCCCCGCGAAGCAACATCTAAGGACCTGCGCTCTGAGTTCGCCCTGTTGACCATTGCTCGATGCCTAGGCCAACCGATCGGGTATCGCCCAGAGCACAACGGTTCGCTCGTACAGAACATCGTGCCGGTGCGCGGCACTGAAGGGGGACAGATTTCGACTTCGTCACGCGTCGAATTGCAGTTTCATACCGAAACGGCATTTCATCCGTACAGGCCTCGCTATCTGCTGCTGTTGTGTCTTCGCGGTGATTCGCAAGCGGGAACACTCGTCGCCTCTGTCTACGACATAGTTAAGCGCCTTTCTCAGAGCGACCTTGAAGTTCTAAGAGAACCGCGATTCAGGACTGCCGTTGACCAAAGTTTTCTGCATAGGGCAGCATCGGGTCTAGGCGTCGCTCAGCCGATTTTGTCCGGTAGCGAGTCGGATTTGACCCTTGTCTACGACGCAGATCTCATGGTCGGAATCGATACCGCGGCGCAAGATGTTTTCGAAAGGCTGGCGAGCGCCGTTCGAGAATCGTCGCAGTGCGTCGTGCTTGCGGCCGGCGACCTGCTGGTCGTCGACAACAACGTTGCCGTGCACGGGCGCACACCGTTTGTGGCGCGCTTTGACGGGACTGACCGCTGGATTCAGCGCACGTTCGTGGTTAGCGACCTGTCACCGAGTGCGAGTGATCGCGTTAGTCGGATCATCACTACAACGTTTGACTAAATACTCTTGTGGCCGCGAGACGCCACTCGTCGCCACCGTAGGCGCGCTCTTCTTCGCGGCAACTGTCGACCAGTTTGACAACGTGCTCGTCATCAGAGACGATTGCCGAGGCAATGATCGAATCCCATGGTCTCAATTTTGTTTCGTTACTTTCTTCTAGGCCGCTGGCGATATATCCGGCCGCAAAGGCGCGCCAATATGCATGTAGCGATGGATGAGGATCGCCGATAAATGGAAGCAGCACTCGTACGGCGTGGCAACTCGTCACCAGATGCAGCACTGTGAAATTGCCACTGGCGGCGTAAAGTGTCGCGGCCAGGCGGCTCAAACGACCGAGCGTGTCGTTGCCAATCTTGAGCGGCTTGATTAATTGGTCGAAGTCGTGGCCTTGCGCCGCGATACGCATGCTCTCGAAAATCAATTCTTCTGAACCGGTACCGACCCGCAAGCCTTGCACTACTAGCGCCGGGTCGGCGACGGTCCCGCCGACGCCCGCGGTCCCGAGCGGCAAGTGGCGACAGCCCCAATAGGCCAGGCTGTCGGCTAGCTCGCTGTCGTGGCCGCTGTGCGCTGCGTAGGCAGTGCGAATGACGCAGTGGTACGCAGCGGCGCCACATCCCTCCATCAATGTCGGAAGCGCCTGCGCCAAGACCGAATGGGAGCCTTCTCGTGTTATCCAATCGGCAAACAGACCCCGGTATGCCGACCAAGAATCGCGTTCGCCAAGTCGTTCTTGCCAAAGTTCACCAAATCGCCACATTTCGGGGTTTGGTGCTGGTTCGAGTCGTCGGACATAGCGCGTGGCGAAGTCGTCGATCCGAGAATCTGACGCCCCAAGTCGGTGCAGCGCCAACAGCGCCATCGGCAGGTGGTTTGACAGCCCCTGGCGATACTCGGGATCGAAGCGGGCACCTTCGTCTAGCCACTTTTGCACGCTCATCTTGTCAAATCGATTTTACAGGCTCTTGAGGTTAAACGACTTAGTCCGGGTGTACGGATCAAAGCCAAGTGACGAGAGTGCAGTACCGCGACCAGTTTCTTTGACGCCAGTCCAGACCAGCACCGGGTCGACATAATCGCATCGGTTCATATACACGGTTCCAGCTTCCACTTGGTTGCCGATTCGGATCGCGGCATCCTGATCGCTTGTCCACACCGACGCCGTGAGGCCATACGGTGAGTCGTTCATAAAGGCGATGGCTTCGTCGTCTGACTCGACTCGCATAATGCCGATGACCGGGCCGAACGATTCTTCGCGCATCACGCTCATTGAGTGATCGACGTTGACAAGCACAGTTGGTCCAAGGTATGGAGTACCTGGGGCAGACCGAGCGAACTCGGCTTCTCCTACCAGTGAGACCGCGCCTTGCGCGAGCGCATCGCGAATTTGCGCCCGAACAAAGGTCGCCGCTGCAGAGTTCACCATCGGGCCAATCGTTGTGTCGTGCTCCAGCGGATTGCCCAGTACGTATTGACGAGTAGTGGCGGCGAAGCCCTCGATGAACTTTTCATAGACCGAATCGTGAACGTATATTCGCTCAATTGCGCAACACGATTGACCGCTATTAAAAAAAGCCCCATCGACGTTTTCAGCAATTGCGTAATCAAGATCTGCATCGGAGCGCACGTATGACGGGTCTTTGCCGCCGAGTTCTGTACCCACACCAATGAAGCGTCCGGCAGCCGATCGTTCCATCGCTTTGCCGCCTTCAACTGAACCGGTAAACACGACAAAATTAACTCGTGGGTCTTGAATCATGGCATTCACCGAATTGTGGCTGGCATGTATGAACTGAAAGACACCCGCGGGTAATGAGGCGGCATCGAATGCGGCTTGAAGACGCTCGGCGCACAACATTGTTTGCGATGCGTGTTTCAGAATCACGGTATTGCCGGCCAACAATGCCGGGACAATCGAATTCACTGCGGTGAGATACGGGTAGTTCCAAGGCGCGACAACGAGTACGGTGCCGAGTGGTTCTCGGCGAATGAACTTGGTGAAGCCCTCGGAATGTGGAACGGCGATGTCGGCGAGGGACTCTTCGGCGATCGTTGCCATGTGGTGGGCGCGCTCTTGAAAGCCACGTAAAATCTCATTTGGCGTATATCGCACAGGTCGGCCCATTTGCCACGAGAGTTCGGTCGCAATCTCAGCGGCGTTCGCCTCCATATGTTGCACCATGTCTTCGACAATGCGCGCACGCTCGGCAATTGGGGTAGCCCGCCATGGGCGAATCGCGGCGTGTGCCGCCTCTAGAACGCGATCGACGTGCGTATCAGTAGCGAGTTCGCGCTCGGCAACGACTGATCCGTCGATAGGGGAGATGATCTGCTGTAATGTCATGTCATAACTCTAGAACTAATGCCTCTGCAGGTTCCGCGGACCTAACATTCCGGAAAGGTCAATCGCAACTAAACATCACAGTCACAGCAGTGCACGGATCATCTCTGCGACATTCGGTTGAATTGCTGTGTTTGGTGCATGTAGACACAATTTATGCTATTGTATCCACATGCAAGTCGGCGTGAGAGAACTCAAGCAGCACCTGTCCGAATACCTTGACCGCGCAGCCAGTGGCGAAGCCGTGATTGTGACTGACCGCGGAGTACCCAAAGTAGTGATGGTCGCGGCGCCAGGGGTAGACCAGTTTGCGAAAGGCGTTGCCGAAGGTTGGATCACGCCTCCAAAACGTACAGACGGATTTGGCCCGCCAAGTCGACAGCGCACATCGAGGCGAGTTGCTGATGTGCTGCAAGAGGATCGGGGAGAGTGACCACCTACGTAGATTCCAGTGCCCTCTTTAAGCGCTACGTAGAGGAACCGGATTCAGATTATGCCGAGACATTGCTTCGTTCCGACGATGTCTTGGTGACGAGCTGGTTGACCGTTGTTGAGGTGAGGCGCAACCTGGCTCGTCTCTTTTCTGGAATGCGGTTGGCTCGCGCACGAGATGCGGCACACGCAGATCTAGATGCGATGGCTTTGATCCAACTTGATGAGCAGGCGGGGTGGGCTTCTGCGGATATAGCTGAAACTCTTGGAGTCCGTACGCTGGATGCGGTGCATCTGGCGGCTGCACAGAGATTGCGAATTCCGAACTTGTCCTTTATTACCTTTGATTTGCGGCAGGGAAATGCGGCGCGTTCGTTGGGTTTCCGAGTACTTGGCTGCTGACATCTTCCGTCGACCCAACGACTCTTCAATCTCGTTGAATTTCAAGAATTCGAAACCTGAGATGGCGGGCATTTCAATGTCCCAAACGAACAAAATACACAGCAGTCACCCTTTTTCGGGCGCATTATTTCGCCGCAGGAAGTACATCGGTAGAAATGCTGACACGAATCGGTCGGCATAACTTCAGACTCCGTATGACCACATCTTGGGCACGTAATTGCCGAGATCAAAATTTCGTTACTCATGCCACACATATTGTCACATACGCTTTATAACTATTGGTGCGCCCGGAGGGACTCGAACCCCCAACCGTCTGATCCGAAGTCAGATGCTCTATCCATTGAGCTACGAACGCTTGTGCACCACATATTAGTGGCGCAGCGAACTATGCGCTACGGGCGTATTTCATAGAACGCATTTACCGGATGCTCGACATCGAGTCGGCGAAAGTGAGAAAAGCCCGCCGTGCCAGCCATTTTCTCTGCGGTTGCTTCGGAAAATCCGAGCGTGCCAAGTCCCGCGCCGTCTGAAGTTGACAGCGCCGACGACATGCACGACAACACGCTAATTCCATACATCAACGGGGCCATCGGGTTTTTCTTGGCGTTCATCGCGAATGTGTCGTGGGCCTTGATGTCGACGAGCAGCCAGGTGCCGTCGTCAGCGATCGCTGTGCGAATGGCCTGCATCATCTGGGCTGGATGCGTCATGTCATGGATGCAGTCAAAGGTTGTGATGAAGTCGACGCTGTGGTCGCTTGGGAGCGGTTCAAAGCGCGGGTCGTGAAACGAAGCATTGGACACGCCGGATTCAGAGAGTTTGGTGGCAGCGCGGTCGAGGGCATATTGCGAAATGTCATAGCCCCGAAACGTGCTTCCCGGAAAAGCGGAGGCCATCTTGAGCACCGCGCCGCCCGCGCCGCAACCCATGTCGGCGACCGTTGATCCCGATGTCAATTTCTCGGTCATGCCACTAATCGCGGTCAGCACAGTGCCGACCAAATAGGCATTGTTCCACGGTTCGAAACTTCGCTCGATGCCGACTGCTCCTTGTGGTCCGTGGCTGTCGTAGTCGCGGCCAATCCCGGTGCGAAACGATTCGGGCATGTGGTTGAGCGCGGTCATTGTTTGCGGCAAGCGGTGAAACATTCCCATGCCGAACGCTGGGTGCTCGGGGGTTGCGAGAACGGCGGCCTGCTCTGGCGACAGAAAGAATGTGTCGTCGTTGACCGCGGGCGGCGTCGATGCTTGCGAACTGAACGAGATGAGTTTGGCGGCTGCCTGGTTGTAGGACCACTCGCGCACCCAGCGCTCGTTTAGTTGTGTGGAGTGGGCGAGCTGCGCGGTAGTGATCGGTGCTGGCGCGGTGGCGAGTGCGGTGTACAGGCCTAGTTGATCGCCCAAGTGAACCATTCCAGACGTAACAGCGCCTTCGAGTTTGCTGAACAGCAAGAACGAAAACATTTTTAGTGCATCAGGGTCAATGTTATTCATGTCGTCCTTTAGTCAATCAGGTCTTGCAGCAGTGGATCAATCTGCGGCTTGGTTGACGAAAATTTGATTGCGCCACGGATTAATGCGTCAGCCTTAGCGGCCTTGGACGAATCGTTGCTGTGCAGCGTGCACAGTTTGCTGGCGCCAGTAACTTTGTCGCCGACCTTAATTAGATTTGAGATACCCACTGCGTGATCAACCGTGTCGGTTATGGATCTACGGCCGCCCCCGAGAGCCAAGATCGCCTGACCGCATTTGAGCGCGTCTACCTCACAGACGTACCCATCTGCGCTCGCCGGCGCGGCTATGTCGGTGATTGAGGACGCAGTCGGTAACAGCGAGTAATCGTCGGCGACATTCGGATCGCCTCCCTGGGCTGTGCACATCTGGCGAAACTTCTCTAGGGCGGACCCATTGGCGATTACTCGATCCATCTGCGTCATTGCGTCCGCCATATCTGTGGCGATACCACCGAGAACGAGCATGTGACCGGAGAGCGCGAGCGTGACTTGCATTAAGTCTTCGGGGCCTTTGCCCTTCAGGCACTCGATCGACTCAATAACCTCGGTCGAGTGTCCCGCGGCGTGACCAAGCGGCTGATCCATCGTCGTGAGCAGGGCCACAACCGGTTTCGCCGAAACCTTGCCAATCGCAACCATTGCCTCGGCAAGCTGCAGCGCCAAGTCTTTCGATTTCATAAACGCGCCTTTGCCGAAAGTGACGTTGAGAACTAGCGCGTCCGCGCCCTCGGCAAGTTTCTTGCTCATGATGCTGGCGCAAATTAACGGAATGCATTCGATGGTGCCCGTAACGTCGCGTAGCGCATATAGCTTTCTGTCGGCCGGCGCCACTTGCGGTGTTTGGCCAATCATGGCCACGCCAACTTGTTGCAAAATATCGCGAAATTCTCCAACGCTGAGTTGCACTTTGAATCCTGGGATCGCCTCGAGTTTGTCGAGCGTACCGCCAGTGTGCCCAAGACCGCGGCCGCTCATCATCGGCACCTTGAGACCGCAGGCCGCCACGATCGGGGCGAGTATCAGGCTTGTCTTGTCGCCGACGCCACCAGTCGAGTGTTTGTCAACCTTCGTACCCGCGATGGTGCTCAGGTCAATAATCTCACCAGAGTGCAACATCGCGTCGGTCAGCCAGGCTGTCTCTTGAGCGGTCATGCCGCGCAAGAAGATCGCCATCATCAGGGCAGTTGCCTGATAGTCGGCGAACGTACCGTCGGTAATCCCGCGTACAAAAAACTCAACTTCTTGTTGTGAAAGTGCTCCACCATCGCGCTTCTTGATGATTATTTCTTGCGGAAAAAAATCTGCAGTCATGTGATGATCGCAAAATCGTTTAGGTCGGCGTCGCGGGTCATGGCCCAGTAGTCGACAAAGCGCCACGGCATGATCGAAAAGATGCGGCCTGTGCTGTTCTTGTACCAGCTATTCATACCCGGATGCGACCACACCAGATCGCCGTGCTCGGCATCGAGCGCCTCGTTGTACTCGTCGTGAATGTCTTGCCGCACTTCGGCCGAGGTGATGCCGTTGGTGATCATTTGTGTAATCAGACTAGTTATATAGCGCATTTGGCACTCGGCTTGAAAGATCACACTGCCGCCGTGGGCAACGTTGGTGTTTGGGCCGTAGAGGCAAAAGAAGTTTGGAAATTTAGGCATGACGACACCCTTATAGGCGCGCGGATCGTCGTCTTGCCAGACATCGCGCAAAGTGGTGCCGTCGCGACCAGTGATCTGCATCGAGGCGAGCATCTTGCCCGCCTCGAAACCAGTGGCGAGGATTATCACGTCGACTACGGCGGTAGTGCCATCGAATGCAACGACGGTCGACTTATCGACATGATCGACGCCGCAACACACCAGGGTGACATTGTCGCGAGTCAGCGTCTTGTACCAGTCGTTGTCGACGAGCATGCGCTTGCCGTACGGCGGATAGTCGGGGAGCGTCTTGTCGATCAGGTCTGGCCTAGTCGCGAGTTGTTGTTTGAGGTAGTCGGTGAGTTGCTCGCGGTGCTTGTCGTTGTGGCGATTCATCGAGATGTCGGGGCGCGACCAGGTGTGATCGCGACGCAAGGTGCGCAAAAGCCCGTCGCCGAATCGCCAGAACAGACCGAAGCGATACCAGTTGAAGTAGTGCGGCAAGTTGTCGAACAGCCACATTGTTTCGGGCTTGACCAAGCGGTGGTAGTCGGCACTTGGTCGCACCCACTGCGGCGAGCGTTGGAAGATCGTGACGTGGGCGGCTCTAGCAGCGACTGTTCGCAACAGTTGCATCGCGCTTGCGCCAGTGCCAATAATTGCGACGCGCTTGTCAGTTAGATCGACTTCGTTGCGCCACTCGGCAGAGTGAAAGCACGGGTTTACAAATGTGTCGAGACCCTTGATAAAAGTCTTCTTCGGCTTGTTGAGTTGGCCG
Organism: Acidimicrobiales bacterium; assembly: GCA_043744575.1. Lineage (GTDB taxonomy): Bacteria > Actinomycetota > Acidimicrobiia > Acidimicrobiales > Ilumatobacteraceae > UBA3006. The sequence goes on from JAYTUM010000291.1 coordinate 9,028, forward strand.
ACTCCAGAGATCACTATGTTCGTCTCAATTTGCCGTGTCGAGCCATCGCTTTCGAGAAGGGTTGTGTGCCAAGTCTGTGATGGCTCGTGCCACGTAGACGCCTGCACAGTGATGTTAAATGAGATGCGCTTGGTGAGTCGATACTGGTCGGCGACATCGGCGCAGTACTGTCTAACTTCGTCGCGTTTCGAGAAGTATCCAGACCAGTGATGATTGGGGGCGAAAGTGTACGAGTAAAAGTGGTTGGGCGTGTCTACGCCAGCCTCGGGGTAGTCGTTGGCAAGCCAGGTGCCACCGAGGCTGGGGCTCGAGTCAACGAGTGTCCAGCCAATGCCGAGGTTGTCGAGTTTGATGGCCGCGCAGATACCAGAGAAGCCGGCGCCGATGATCAGTGCAGAAAAATTTTCGAGAGCCTTTGCTGGTGGCGCGGTTGGCCAATGCACGTCGCTTTCGGTTAAGCCCATCGCCTCGAGCATCATCGGTGCGTATTCGGCGGCGACGTCCTCGGCGACGCAGACATCCATCATTCGGATGAAGAACTCCTCAGGAATTGAAGTAGGCATAACGCGCGAACCAGTCTCGATTTCGGATAATACTGTCTCGATGGCGTCGCGAATTTGTTGTTGGATATCTGTTGCAAGACCGCCCGATTCGTCGGCGAACAAGTTGGTGTCGCGCTTGGGCAGGTATGGCTCATTGAGCCACTTGTCGTCGAGCGTTAGTTGCGCTAAGCACATCAACAACGTCGGCACCGACGCTTCGCGTAATGCAGTCCTCAAATTCGGTGACGGCATATAGACACAATATGGGCTTTAGTCAGTCGCGGCGCAGTCGCGGCGGTGCGTTCGTCGCGGCTCGCAAATATTGGGCGTAAGATATAGGTATGAAAAATACTCTGTTGAAAGTCGTCGCTATTGTCGTTTTGATACTTGTAGCGATGACTATTTTTTCTCGCTGCGACGGTGATGATCGCATGTTTGGCCATGATTGGCGCGATATGCCCGGCGGAGCACTCGGACACATGTACTCGGAGGGCGATATAGGCGGCTTAACTGTGCAGGCCACCGGCGTTGCGCTGGTGGTGCCAGACGCGGTCAACTTGTCCCTGACCGTAACGGCGCTCGCCGACAATTCTGAGGCCGCGCTGGCCCTTGTAGCTGATGCTGCCGACAAGGTTCGTGGCGCGATCAAGTCTGAAGGCGTCGACGAGAAGGACATCGCCACCTTGACGGTGAACGTGTACCCCGAGTACACCTACTCGACTACGGGCGTCCAAAAGCTCGTCGGTTATCGCGCCTCACAGAGTTTTACTGTTGTCGTGCACAAGGCCGACACGGCCGGCTCGGTTATTGATGCGGTAGTTGCGGCCGGCGGCAACGCGGTGCAGATTAATGGCGCCACGCCCGTTGTGCTCGAGACATCTGACTCGGCAAAGAAGGCTCGCGCCGACGCGATTGAAAATGCGCGCGCGAAGGCCGAAGACTATGCCAAGTTGATGGGCGTCGATCTGGGTGACGTGATTTCAATTACCGAAATTTCAGCGCCGATCAGCAGTATGCCGAATAAGTCTGACATGGCAGGTTCAGAGTCACCAGCCGCGACCAAGATTGATCTCGGCGAACAGCAAATTACCGTGACGATCGAAGTGCGCTGGAGTCTCAGCTAGTCAATCGCGATATACATCACGGCATGAGCGATGTTGTTAAGCGGTGTCTCGCGAATGAACGTCCAGCCCATGGTCTCGTACCACGACTGTTGATACTCTGTATATAGGTACAGCGTCGCGTCACCGCGCTGACGGCAGCGCTCGATGATGTGATGAGTGAGGGCAGAGCCCGTGCCACGCGAGCGCGCCCCGGGCGTAACGAAAACTGCGGCCAACCACGGGCCAGGCTCGGTGGCGCCTGGCAGTTCGTCGTCGGCGACGAGTGACGCCAGGCCGAGCAGTTCGTCGTTAGGGCCAACTGCGGCGTAAGTCTCGGGTAGCGCACCTGGCGAGGCGGCGTCGAGGGCGAACTGCTCTAGATAAGTGCTCGGGGTGTCGGAAGGAAATTCGTGGCGCCACGCGGTGTGGCTCCATTGCGCGGCTTGGTGCCAGTGATGTCGAAGTGTTGCCAAAGGCTTGATCGCGAACGTTTGCAGATCTGGTGGCATCGTGAACTTACCCGATTCATCGCAAGGAAAGTCGATCGCTCGAGAGACGGCGCTTGTGTTTATCTCTCCGTAGATGTGCGGGAATAGCGGCTCGTGTGGTTTGGTGGGCGAGCCGTCGATGTGTGCCGGTGGCTCCCACTTAATGGGTGCGGTCAGATTTTTGAGGTCGATTAGAAGCAACACCAAGTTGCCTCTACCCGAGTAGTACTTGTTGGCGACGCGAAGCACTTGATGTTCGGTGGAGCAGTGGATGAAGCCCTCCGTGGCGAGCGAATCTGCGGTTACGAAACCATGCAGTTGCGATGCGTGCCAGTTATTTCGCGTTGTCAGATGCAGAATCACGCAGACGTTCTTCCTTGCGATCCTGCTCTAAGAATATTTATCACGATCGAAGTTTATTACAAAACGCGTTAGCTGCTGTGATAGTTAGGGGCCTCATGAGTGATAGTGACGTCGTGTGGGTGACTTTCTTCGCGGCCCGCAGTGGTCACGCGCATGAATTGCGAGCGCTGATACAACTCGGGCAGCGTCGCGGCCCCCGCGTAACCCATGCCTGAGCGCAGTCCGCCCACGAGTTGGTACAGCACGTCGCCGAGCGAACCCGAATAGGCGACGCGTCCTTCAATACCTTCGGGAACCAACTTATTGCGCTTGGCGTTGTCGCCCTGCGCCGAGCCGTAGCGGTCGGCACCGAGTCCTTGCATCGCGCCGAGTGATCCCATGCCGCGGTAGCCCTTGTAACGGCGGCCTTCAAATAATTCGACTTCGCCTGGTGCCTCGTCGGTGCCGGCGAGCAGGCTGCCGAGCATCACAACATTGGCGCCAGCCGCGAATGCCTTGACGAGGTCTCCAGAATAAGTGACGCCGCCGTCGGCGATAAGGGGAATGCCGAGTTGCGACGCGCGTTGCGCGGTGAACCAGATCGCCGACAGTTGGGGCATCCCCGCGCCAGAGATCACGCGCGTAGTACAGATCGAACCAGCGCCGACGCCGACCTTGACGGCGTCGACACCCGCCTTGACGAGCGCATCGACTCCATCTCCGGTGACGACGTTGCCGGCAACGATGGCCATTTCTGGCCAACTCGCCTTGACGCGCTCGACTGCTTTGATCACGCCTGCAGAGTGGCCGTGCGCGGTATCGATGATCAACGAGTCGACGCCAGCGCTGATCAATGCCTCGGCGCGGGCCTCGAGATCGTCGCCGACGCCCACGGCTGCGGCAACGCGCAGACGGCCGCCCGAGTCGCGCGTGGCGTTGGGAAACTCTTGGCGCTTCATGATGTCCTTGACGGTGATCAGGCCGCGCAACTTGCCTGCCTTGTCGACGAGCGGAAGTTTTTCGATCCGATGCTCTTGCAGAATTGCACGCGCCTCGTCGAGCGAGGTGCCCTCGACGGCCGTGATCAGACCCGTCGAAGTCATGAACTCGGTGACGGGTTTGATGTAGTCGCTCTGCTTGCAGAAACGAATGTCGCGGTTTGTGAGAATGCCAACAAGAATGCCCGCCTCGTTGGTGATCGGTACGCCCGAGAAATGGTAGCGGTGCATTAGATGCTCGGCATCTTCGAGCGTGGCCGTCGGCGGCAGCGTGACCGGGTCTGTGATCATGCCCGACTGCGAGCGCTTGACGCGGCGTACCTCGGTTGCCTGATCTTCTATCGTCAGGTTGCGGTGGATTACGCCGAGGCCACCACTGCGGGCGATAGCGATCGCGAGGCGCGCTTCGGTAACTTTGTCCATTGCCGCCGACATCAGCGGCACATTGAGTGTGATATCGCGGGCGAACACCGTCGATGTGTCGACAACATCTGGCAGAACGTCGCTGTAGCCAGGCACGATGACCACGTCGTCAAAGGTAAGGCCTTCGAAGCGGGTAAAGAATTCGTCGTTGTGTGTTGTCATGACACTGTCTCTTTCTGTTGGGTGGTGATTAAAGTGTTTATTGCCTGGATCAAAACTCTGCGCTCTGCAGCGTGCATACGCGACTCGAGATCCAGAAGCGTGTCTGATTTATTGATGGAAACAGTTTCGGTAGCGATGACGGGGCCGTTGTCGACGCCCTCGTCGGGCACAAAGTGCACCATCACGCCGGTGCTCGTGCGGGTGCCGGCTTCGAATTCGGCGTAAGCCCGCGCGATTGAATTGATGCCAGGAAGCTGACCCGCCAGCGCGGGGTGGAGGTTGATAACCCTGTCGCGAAATTGCGCTAGGAACATGACCGATAATACCCGCATGAATCCAGCGAGGATTACCAGGTCTGGTTGCCACGAGGCGACGACGGCGGCGAGGCGGGCGTCGTAGTCTCGCCGCGACTCGTTTTTCTGTGACGCTACGGTCGCCCAGGCGATGCCGTGCTTGGCGGCGCGCTGCAGCGCGAATGCTTCGGCAAGGTCGCTGCCGACGCCAACAACTCGGGCGTCCAGTTGGCCGGCCTCGCAGGCGTCGAGCACGGCTTGCAGGTTGGTGCCGTTGCCCGACGCCAAGACCACGAGCCGCGCAGTCACGAAAGCACGACCTTGCTGTGGCTGTCGGTGAGCGCGCCGATGACCCAGGTCTTCTCGCCGATCGCGGCCTGCACTTCGGCGACGTCTGCGGGGG
>JAYTUM010000292.1:0-13696 GCA_043744575.1 Acidimicrobiales bacterium
GCGGTGTCCATGTCGCAAAACAAGATTCCCTGCTCTTCGAGTTCGATGCGGTTGCGGTGGTAAACGACTTCGCTGTCGTACTGCGAAGTTACGCCGGCAAGGTACTTGCGTTCTGCCTCGGGGATGCCGAGCTTCTCATAAGTCCTCTTCATCTGCTCCGGTAGGTCGTCCCATTCGTCGGTCTGGGCGGTGGCCGGCTTCAGGTAGTAGAAGATGTTTTGAAAGTCGAGGTCTGGCATGTTGGTGGCAAACCACGGCGCCATCGGCTTCTTTTCGAATATGCGCAGCGAGCGCAGGCGCATCTGACGCATCCAGTCGGGCTCGCCCTTCCACCAAGAAATCTGCTCGACAACGCTCTCATTGAGGCCCTTCTCGGGAGTAAAGGCATATTCCGCCTCGTCGCTCCAGCCGAGAGAGTATTTGGTCAGGTCAAGGTCAAATGTGGTCATAGTGATTTCTCCTACCGCCATAGTAACAATTACCCAAGCCCATGCCTCATCGGGCTCACGGGTATCGTGACAGGCTGACCATGGAACGCTTCGGCCTCGTCGGCCTGCCCAACGCGGGTAAATCATCCCTTTATAACGCCCTAACCAATGGTGCCGCCCTAGCCGCCCCCTACCCGTTCGCGACCAAAGACCCAAACATCGGCGTGGCCAAGGTGCTCGACCCGCGCCTCGAAGCGCTTGCCAAGATGTCGAAGTCGCAAAAGACCGTTTACGCCACCGTCGAAGTGGTGGATATTGGCGGGCTCGTGGAAGGTGCAAGCAAAGGCGAAGGTCTGGGCAACAAATTTCTGGCGAACATTCGCGAAGTCGACGCCATCGTGTTCGTGTTGCGAGCATTTGTGGATGACGACATCGCCGGCCCGTCAGACCCGCTCGAACATTTGCGCGTCGTCGAAATTGAACTCGCTCTCGCCGACCTCGAAACGGTCGAGGCGCGATTGCGTCGCACGCAAAAGGCATCGCGCATGGACAAGAGTGTCGTCGACGAAGTCGAGGCGCTGCAACGCGCGCTCGTGCACCTGTCAGATGGCATCCCGCTGTACCGCGCGTCGATTAGCAAAGACGATCTCGAATTGCTGGCGCCACACTTCTTGTTGACAACGCGCCGCGTGCTGGCGGTTGTCAACGTCGCCGAAGATGCGCTCGACACGATCCCCGAGATGGAGGCGCTCGTGCGCGCCGAGTTGGCACCGCCCGGTTCGGTTAGCGAGCACAAGATCGAAGTTCTCGGCATGAGCGTGCAGCTTGAGGCCGAGGCGGCGCAACTCACCGGCATAGACCGAACCGAAATGCTCGAGGCACTTGGCCTTGGCGAAGGCGCACTACCCCGCATGATTCGCTCGGCATATCACCTGCTCGGCCTGCGCACATATTTCACGACTGGCGAGAAAGAAACACGCGCCTGGACATTTAATGCCGGCGCCAAGGCCCCAGAGTGCGCCGGTAAGATCCACTCCGACTTGCAGCGCGGCTTCATCCGTGCCGATGTCATTGCCTGGGACGAGCTTTTAGAAATCGGTTCATGGAACAAGGCCAAGGACGTCGGCAAGATTCGCGTCGAGGGCAAAGACTACGAAGTCGTCGACGGCGACGTTCTAGAAATTCGTCACAATAGTTAGATCATCATGACTAGCCAGCCTCAGTTCGCGTCGGCGTGGCTGGTCAGCGCTGGTCGCGTGCTGGCCAGCGCCGATGTGGCGCTTACGCCCAAGGCGCGCCGCCAAGGCGTAATCGGCAGGCAACACCTCGACGGCGCGATAGTCATCCCCAACTGCAAATGGATTCACAGCCTCGGCGTCAAAATTGCATTGGATGTCGCCTACCTGAATTCGGCCAACGCAGTTATCAAGATGCAGCGTGTAAAGCCGATGCGCATCGCGTTACCGGTTGCGCAATCGCGATTCGTGATCGAGGCCGCGGCCGGATCGTTTGCGCGCTGGGGTCTCAAACCCGGCGACACCATCGAGGTGCGCAACACGCGCGCGGAAGCCAGCACCGAGGCACAATGAGCCCCGGCACCATAAGTTCTGGCACATTCACGCTCGTGGCCACGCCCATCGGCAACCTCGCCGATATCACGGCTCGCGCCATCGAGGTGATCAGCAATTGCGCCGTCGTCTGTTGCGAAGACACGCGCAGGTCAGGGCTTTTGCTGCAACACCTCGGGATTTCAGGTAAAAAATATGTCGTAGTAAACGATCACACCGAGCACGACGCGTGCGAAGAGATCGTGACGATGTTGCACGACGGTGCCAATGTCGTGTTAATCACCGACGCTGGCACCCCGGGCATCAGCGACCCGGGCGAACGGGTCGTTCGCGCCGTTATCGGCGCCGGGCTAAATGTTACCTGCGCGCCGGGGCCTGCCGCGCTGGTGGTGGCTCTGGTGATGAGCGGATTGCCGACGCAACGTTTTGTTTTCGAGGGCTTCGTTCCGCGCAGCGGTGGCGAGCGAGCGCAACGTCTCAACGACATCGCAACCGAGCCGCGCACGGTGGTGTTGTATGAGGCGCCGCACAGAGTCGCGAAAACTCTCGCCGATCTCGAGGTTGCTTGCGGACCAATGCGCAAGGTCGTAGTTGCCCGCGAACTCACAAAACTGCACGAAGAGATGTGGCGCGGCACGCTGCACGACGCCTCGTTGCACGCGCAAGCCACCGAACCGCGCGGCGAATACGTGATCATGCTCGCGGGGGCGCTGCCGCCAACGCCGCCGACTGATGATGAACTTGCCGACGCCGTGCGCGACGAAGTTAAGAAAGGCTCCAGCAAGAAGGACGCCGCAGCACGGGTGGCAACGAAATACGGCGTCGCCAAGCGACGCGTCTACGAAATCGCGCTACAGATTAAACAAACTAAATAATTCGCAATTTAGGCGATCGGCAACAGGCTGATCTGGCGCGACTGGCACACCAACACGTCGCGCGAATCCCACAACTCGCCGTCCTCTTCCCACATTCCGCCACCCACGAAGCGCGACCTGAAATTGCAACGCAACGGGCCTGGCGCCGGCACTCCGCGAACGTGCGCCGTCAACTCGAGGGTCGGCACCCAACCGGGCGCTATTTGCAAGTTGAAAATCGACGGCGGAAAGACATCGGTGGCCAGCACCAGCGCCAACGCGTCTATCGGCCGCTCGTCGGGAAACGAAAACCAGCCGCGCACTAGCGCGGTGCCGCTGGGTTCACCGCGCATAAACCCAACATCATCGGGGTGCAGCCGCACAGTTACCTTGCTCATCAGCGCCATATCAAAGCCTTCGCCCGTCGGTTCGCGCAGCACACACTTCTCAAGTGCTGGCAGCTGCGGCGGTCTGCCGTCAATCTTGCTGAATCCGTCGCTAATCGTCGGTGCTTGCCCAAATAACCCCACGGCCAGAATCGCGTCGCGATCGCCTTGCCTGACCGTCGCCACAATGTTCGTGAACCGCCTGCCCTGCTTTACGACCTGTGTGTCGATGTTTATCGGGCCGGCGGCCATCGGCGCCAAGTAGTGCGCGGTGACGGTGACCGGGTCTCGACCGCCTGACGCCGTGCGCATCGCCGCCAAGGCGAGCGCGATCAAGTATCCGCCGTTGGCGTTGCCGCGAATGTCCCACCCAGCGTGAACCATCGCATTAAACTTGGCATTCTCGCTGCCGGCGCTCGCAGTCATGCCGATCGCCGAGATGCCGATTGCATCATCAAAGATAAAACTCATGCAGCCACATTACGGTGTTGCAGCCGCAAAAATAGCGCCCGTAGAAGCGCTCGCGCCCTCTAAGTTAGAGAGGTGACACATAAAGCCGCAAACAAGTTCAGCGCCACAACCCCGATCTATTACGTCAACGCCAAGCCCCATATTGGCCACGCCTACACCACGATCGTCGCCGACGCCGTAGCGCGTTGGCATCGTCTCCTCGGTGACGAGGTCCACCTGCTCACAGGCACCGACGAGCACGGACTAAAAATTCAGCAGGCCGCCGATGCTAAGGGAGTATCGCCGCAGCAGTTCGTGGACAGCATCGCGCCGACGTTTATACATGCGTGGGAAAAATTGAACATTACGAATGATGACTTCATTCGCACCACCGAGACACGCCATGTCGTTGGCGTTCAAAAACTCCTGCAGGCCTGTTACGACGCGGGTGACATCGAATTAGATGTTTACCGCGGGCAGTATTGCGTCGCCTGCGAGGCCTACTACGTAGAGGACGAATTGCTGGATGGCAAGTGTCCCGATCACAAGACGCCGACCACATATGTAGAGGAGGAGAACTACTTTTTTCGGCTTTCGAAATTCGAGGAGCGCCTGCTGAAGTGGTATGCCGATCACCCCGACTGCATTACGCCCAGCTTTCGCATGAACGAAGTGCTCAGCTTCATCAAGGGAGGACTCAATGACTTTTCCATTAGTCGCAAGACGCTCACATGGGGTGTTCCGCTGCCGTGGAACTCGTCGCATGTCACGTATGTATGGTTCGATGCGCTAGCCAACTACATCACGGCGATCGGGTACGGCAGCAACGACGAAGAATTTAACGCCAACTGGCCGGTCGATTATCACTTCATCGGTAAAGAAATCACCCGCTTTCACTGCGCCTACTGGCCGGCAATGCTTATGTCGGCAGGCATTGAGCCACCAAAGGGATGGGCTGTCGGCGGGTGGCTAATTGTCGGTGGCGAAAAAATGTCCAAGACCACCGGCAACGTGATCGACCCACTCGATCTCATCGACGAATTCGGCGTGGATGGCATTAGGTACTTCCTGCTAGCCGACACCGCCTACGGCAACGACGGCGACTTTACTTACGAAGGACTAGTTAACCGCTACAACTCGGATCTCGCCAACAACCTCGGCAACCTCGCCGCGCGCATAGCCACTGTCGTCGAGAAAAAATGTGGCGGCATCGGGCCGACTCCGTCACAGAACAGTATTTTGGCGGCAGCCGCAGTCACCGCCGTCGCCGACACGAGCGCGGCATGGCTCAGCGTTCAACCGAGTCGCGCGCTCGAAGCAACTTGGAGTCTGATCAAGGCCACCAACACCTATCTCGAAAACAACGAACCGTGGAAGATGGAATCTGGCGCGGCGGTCGACACGGTGATGGGCGATGCTCTCGAGGCTTTGCGCATCGTCTCAATTCTTGCAAACCCGGCGCTGCCGACATCGACTCAGGAGATTTGGCGACGCATCGGCCTCACCGGCGAAATCACTGATCTGCGCATCGGCGCGGACACCGCGTGGGGTCAGTACACGAGTGGCCGCCAAGTGATCAAGGGCGAGCCACTCTTCCCGCGCAAGACAAAATGAGCGAGCAGATGCAGTGGGTAGACACTCACTGTCATGTCTACGACGAAAAAATTTCCGGCGGTACCGAAGCCGCACTTGTCGCCGCGCGCGCCGCCGGCGTTACCAAGATCATCGTCATCGGCACCGATGCCACAACTTCGCGACAATGCCTCGACATCGCCACGAGCAACTCCGATGTCTGGGCAACTATCGGCTTGCACCCGCACGACTCGAAGAACGGTTTTGCAGAGTTACTGCCGATGCTTGACGAAAGCAAGGTTGTCGGCATCGGCGAGTGCGGGCTCGACTTTTTCTACGATCACTCCGCACGCCCAGTGCAACGCGAGTCGTTCGCCATACAAATAAACCTCGCCAACGAGCGCGACTTGCCACTCGTAATTCATACTCGAGAAGCATGGGACGAAACCTTCGAGATTCTCGACTCGGTTGGCGTGCCCAAGCGCACGATTGTGCATTGCTTCACGGGCGGCCCGAGGGAAGCCGAGAAATGCCTAGAGCGCGGCGCGTATTTATCTTTTTCTGGCATCGTCACATTTAAAATCGCCGACGAAGTTCGCGCCGCGGCCGCGGCGTGCCCGATCGAGAGACTGCTGCTCGAAACCGACGCCCCGTACCTGACCCCGATGCCACACCGGGGAAAACCAAATCATCCAGCACTCGTTTCGCGCGTTGGCGAATACATCGCCGACCTGCGCGGCGAACCAGTTGCACATATCGCGCAGCACACAAGCCGCAATGCCTGCCTTGCGTTTCCCGGCATTGCTCCGTAGCGTTAATTGAGTGTCACTCTCGGTGTATGAACGTCGCCGGCTTGTAGTTCTGGGGGCTCTGACACTTTTAGTTCTACCGATCGTCTGGCCAAAGTCTGGCGACGAGTCGGCAACCCAAACGACCATAACGACGACCACCGCAACCCCGCAAGTCGGTGGGGTCGAAATACCCTCGCCGGTTTACCTGGGCGGCCCCGCCCCGATCGCGCCGTCTGGCACCGCGGCCATCGCATACCCCCAGGTAATCGGCTATACGGTGACTGGGCTGGCCAGCTTCGTGACTTCTGGTTACGCCGAGAAGCCGATCTGCTCGGCGATCGATGCGCCCAATGGCGTCACCATCACCGTTACCAACATCAACAACGGGCGTAAAATTACTTGCACCAACATTTTTAGTTTGCTCGTGCCGAACGGCATCTCAGTTGTCATGTACATCACCGTGTTTCAAAAACTCGCCGACGTCGTCGACGCGCCGATTCCCGTAAAGATCACCTGGTGATGCACTCTCGCAACGACATCTCGCAGTTGTTGACAAATAACGGGCTCGCGCCGCGACGAGCATTTGGCCAAAACTTTGTCGTCGACGCCAACACTGTGCGCAAGATTGCCCGCCTCGCAGGCATCGGCCCGAGCGACTTTGTGCTCGAGATCGGCGCCGGACTCGGTTCGCTGACATTGGCGCTGGCCGAGACTGGCGCGCAAATTTACGCCGTCGAGATCGACAACGGCATCGTCGAAGTGCTGCGCACAGTCGTTGCCGAACTCGAAAATGTGCATGTCCAGCACTGCGATGCGCTAACGATGGACTGGAAGCCGCTGACAGAAATTTCTTCGCGCTGGCATGTGATCGCCAACCTGCCATACAACGTGGCGACGCCGCTGGTGGCAGATCTGCTCGATCGCGTGCCCGCCGTCGAACACATGTTGGTGATGGTGCAGCGTGAAGTCGGCGAACGGTTCGTTGCCGCGCCGCGGACTCCCGCTTACGGCGCCGTCAGCGTAAAGATCGGCTACTGGGCAACTGCAGGCATCGTCGGCGAGGTGCCTGCCACTGTCTTTTTTCCCAAGCCAAAGGTCGCATCCGTTTTGGTCGACATCGTTCGCCGCCCCGAGCCGGCCGTGGACGTTGTCGATCCGGTGCAACTGTTCGCGCTAGTGCGCGCGGGCTTTGGCCAGCGACGCAAAATGCTGCGCCGAGCGCTCGCCGAAATTGTATCTCCGAGCGCGTTCACTGTTGCCGAAGTCTCGCCAGAGTCGCGCGCCGAAGAACTCGACCTCGCCGCGTGGGGCAGGCTGTGCCTCGCCGTCAATAATCCAGTAAAAAAATGAGTTCGACAAACCCACAAATTGTCGCGGCACGCGCCAAGTTGACTTTGAGCCTGCGCGTGATCGGCGTGCGCCTCGACGGCTTTCATTTGCTTGACGCCGAGATGGTCACGCTCGAACTCGCCGATGAACTGCAAATCACGGCAACCAAAAATGCGGGCATCGTAAGCGTTATCGGGCCGTATGCGGGCGGCGTCGATACCGGCCCAAACAACTTAATTTCAAGCGCGCTAATACTTTGCGGCCGTCATGCCGACGTGCAAGTCACGAAGAACATTCCCCATGGCGGGGGGCTTGGCGGCGGCTCGGCAGACGCCGCGGCGATCTTGCGTTGGGCAGAATTTAGCGACGTCGAGGCGGCATCAACGATCGGCGCAGACATTCCGTTCTGCATGGTCGGCGGTCGGGCAATCGTGCAGGGCATCGGCGAAATTATTACTCCAATGCCTTTCGTCGCCCACGACATCACTCTGATCATCCCGCCATTTGGCGTGTCGACCCCTGCCGTATACAAAGCCTGGGATTCGCTTGCGCGCGTAACGAATCCGGCGACTGATCCTGCAAAAGATCACGTCAACGATCTCGAGGCAGCGGCAATAGTCGTTGAGCCGCGATTAACCCTGTGGCGCGACCAAATCGCTCAGGCCACTGGGGTCTTGCCCTCGCTCGCGGGCAGCGGCGCCACCTGGTGGATGTACGGGGCGCGACCAGAACTGGCCGCTGTGTTTGCTAAATCGTTGCCCGGGACAATAGTGGTGGTGACTAAAACTCACTGAGTGGCACATTCATTATGCGTGGCGCAGATATCACGCGAAGCGCACGTATTAAGCTTGGCGCAACGGGCGCGAAGTGCTTACTTGTTGCGTTGGTGACGGGTGCGGCGAAGCATCTTCTTGTGCTTCTTTTTGCGCATCCGTTTGCGGCGACGTTTTACAAGTGATCCCATGGCGCAGATGAGGCTAGCGCGGCCGAGAACCAATTCGGCAATTTCGTTGGCTACCGTATAGCCGTCGCTCCGGGGTCGTTCAATGGCAGGACAACGGGTTTTGGTCCCGTATATAGGGGTTCGAGTCCTCTCCCCGGAACTCGCCAGGCTGACATCCATCGACCGTTAGTAAAGTGCTGCTAGCAATCGGCGCCGATTGGTTATGCGTTCTACACTGTTGCCATCGGCCGACGAGCGATGGGCACTCATGAATAAAACGATTGACAAAGTCACCACCAAGCGCATGGCGTTGTATTCGGGGCGCACTCACCCTGTGCTCGCCGACGAGGTCGCCAAGTTTTTAGAAGTCAATCTCGGCGAGTCGAACATCGTCGAGTTCGCTAACGGCGAGTTGCGCCCGCGCTTCGGCGAAAGCATTCGCGGCGGCGACGTGTTCGTGATGCAGACGCATTGCGCCGCAGACGGTCGCAGTATCAATGACTCGATCATGGAGCAATTGATCATGATCGACACCGCGTATCGCGCGTCTGCCAAGCGCGTCACCGCGGTCTGCCCGTTCTACGGGTACGCGCGCCAAGATCGCAAGGCCGAGGGGCGCGAGCCGATCACGGCCAAACTCATCGCCGACATGTTTAAGGCGGCGGGCTCGAAGCGAATGATCTCGGTCGACCTGCATAGCGGCCAGATTCAGGGCTTTTTCGACGGACCGGTCGATCACCTCACGGCAATGCCAGTTCTCGAAGAATATTTGCGCAAAAACGTGCCTAACGGAGTCGTGATTGTTTCGCCAGACGCCGGCCGCGTGAAGGTCGCCGAGCGCTTTGCGCAACACCTCGTCGATCTAGATGCAGACGTTGCATTCGTCAACAAGCGCCGCCCGAAAAACACGGCCAACGTTGCCGTCGCCAAGGAAGTCATCGGTGACGTCGAAGGTCGCCTGTGCGTGCTCGTCGACGACATGATCGACACCGCCGGCACGATCGTCAGCGCGAGCGAGTTGTTAATGGAGCGTGGCGCAAAAGAAGTTTGGGCGATGGCCACACACGGCGTGCTTTCTGGCCCGGCCATTGAGCGACTCGAAATGGCACCCATCACCCGGGTCGTCTTGACCAACACACTGCCGCTACCTGCCGAGAAGCGAATTGTCAAGATCGAGGTGTTGTCGGTGGCCAAGATTATCGCCGACGCCCTCTCGGCAGTGTTCGACGACACCAGCGTTAGCGACCTCTTTGGCGGTGAAAATCAGGCCTGATCGGGCGGTTTAACGGGTCCTAATTACCTGTACACTTCAGAGCCGTTTATTAATTGTCGACCGTCGGAGCGTTTGTTATGACAACAACATTGAAGACCCACGTCGGTCGCACTACGGGTAGCTCCGAATCGCGCCGACTGATCACCCAAGATCACATTCCCGCCGTAATTTATGGTCACGGCATGAAACCAGTTTCGATCACCGTCGAGCGCCGCGAATTGCGCGCGGCACTTTCGGGCCCAGCCGGCGCCAACACAATTCTTGAGCTGCATGTTGGCACGCACAAGTACCCTGCAATTGTCAAAGAAATGCAGCGCGACCCAGTCAAGCGCCATGTTCGCCACGTCGACTTCATGCAAATCGACCTAACCGAAGAGATCGTAATGGCAGTTCCTGTGCACCTCACCGGGACGGCCAAGGCCGTGTTGGCAGAAGGCGGCCTCGTCGACCCGACCGTCGACCGCATCGAGGTGCGCGCCGCCGCCAACAACATTCCGAACGAAATCCTCATCGACATCAGCCACATGGGCATGGACGACGTAATTCGCCTCGGCGACATCGTCTTGCCAAAGGGCGTCGTCGCTCTCGCCGAGCCAGAACTCGTGATCGTCACTGTTCTTTCGACCAAGGCCGAGGTCGAAGTCGCTGTGGTGGCCGCACCAGTCGAAGGCGATGCTACTGGCGCCGCACCGGCCGCCGCCGCACCGGCTGCCGGCGCAGGTCCAGCCAACTAGCTGCAAACTAATTCTCATGGCGCTGTTCGGTCGCAATGCGCGACGCGAGCGTCGAGGCACACCGTTTGCAGCTCTCGTAATCGGCGTCGGCAATCCTGGTCGCGAATATTCGGGCACGAGGCACAACGTCGGATTCGACGTAATCGCGTTGCTGGCATCGCGGTACAACGTTGTGCTTAAGTCGGGGCGCGATCGCGCGCTCACCGCAGAAGTTCACAAAGAAGACCTGCACTTTTTGTTGGCTACGCCGACCACCTTTATGAATAATTCGGGCGATGCGGTCGGGCCACTCGCCCGCCGCTTCGGCATCGACGAGCCGCACGAAATCATTGTCGTGCACGACGAGCTTGACCTTGAGCCCGGTGTTGTGCGCGTTAAGATTGGTGGCGGCCTCGCGGGCCACAACGGTTTGCGCTCGATCTCTCAGCACCTCAAAACCCAAGACTTCGTGCGGGTGCGCATCGGCGTCGGCAAACCATCTACCAAGGACGAAGGCGCTGATCACGTGCTCTCAAAGGTTTCGATCGCCGACCGCACGACGCTCGATATCGCTGTCAACATCGCCGCCGACGCGGTGCAACTAATCCTCACTCGCGGTTGCGACGCCGCGATGCAACAGATCAACGCCCTGTAGGGCTACGGCGCGATGCTATTAAGAGATCTTGCGGCGATCGCCAGCGACGAACCCGGTCTAATAGCCAGTTCGGGCAACAACGCGATGCTGGCGTGCGCGGAAAATGCTCGCGCCACTGTGCTCGCAGGTCTCTCCCAACGATCACCTGCGACGACGCTGATAATCGCTACGCCGACCGGCACCGACGCCGTGCAATTGCACGAAGACTTGACGCAATTTTTTGGGCCGAGTGAAGTTTTGTTGTTTCCGGCTTGGGAAACGCTGCCGTTCGAACGCGTCAGCCCAAGTGTCGAGACGATGGGTCGCAGGCTCGAAGTGTTGTGGCGACTGCAGGGCACGCAACGACCGCGCATCGTCGTCGCCGGAACTCGCGCGCTGCTGCAAAAACTCGGTCCGAACGCAACCGCGATCGACCCGATCGTCGTGCGCCGCGGCGAGCAGCTAGACGCCGACTCGCTGCTCGGGCGACTAGTACACGAGGGCTACCGTCGCGAAGAGCTGGTTGAGCATCGTGGCGAAGTGGCGCGGCGCGGTTCGATCATCGATATCTTTGGGAGCACCGCCGAAGCCCCCGTGCGCATCGACTTGTGGGGGGACGAAGTAGATCGTCTGACGCACTTCAATATCAACGATCAGCGCAGTACCGACGACCTCGACGAGGTGGTGATTTTCGCGGCACGAGAACTGCAACTTGACGAAAAAATTTGTGACCGAGCCCGATCGCTCGTCGGCACCGATCCGTGGGGCCGCGAGCACTGGGACCGCCTCGGCGAAGGGCTGGTATTTGACGGCATGGAAAGTTGGCTGCCGTGGCTGATCGAAGAGGAGCTACTGCTTACCGATGTCTTAGACACCAATTCGAGGCTCGTGCTCGTCGACCCCAAACGCATGCGCGATCGCGCTCACGACCTGCTCGCGGAAGAAGACGATTTAGCGCGCGCGCTGGCTTCGACTTGGGCGCGCGACGCCGAGAAATCATTTCCGCGCCTGCACGCCGAACTCGATCAGCTGCTGGCTTCGTCAAAGTCACTCAAGGCGCTCTCAATGATCGCGCCGTCGGAGTCGCTCGAAACGAAGGCTGTGCAATCAACACGATGGGGCCCGATTACGGGCGACGGTGAGGCGACCGCGCAGCGCTTGCTGCAACTGGTCGGCAAAAAGTGGCGGGTAATTGTGGCCAGCGAGGGAGCGGGATCGGCGGCGCGACTGGCCGAAGTGTTCGCAAGCCACGGCGTGGCGGTTCACAACTACTCCGATAAGCAAGCATCCGAAGTCGACCTTACCAAACCTGGTGTGTACGTCGTAGTCGCCCCACTGCATCAAGGTTGCACTCTGCCGAGTTGCTTGCTCGCGATCATCTCTGAGTCAGACCTCACAGGGCGTCGCCGCACCCACCGCGCGCCGCGCGCCCGTAAACGCGAATCGACAACCGTGTTTCAAGATCTCAAGCAGGGCGACTACGTCGTTCATCACCATCATGGTGTCGGGCGTTACGAGGGAATGGTCACGCGCTCGATGGGCGGATCGGAGCGCGACTATTTGTTGCTCGCCTATAAAGACGGCGACAAGTTATATGTGCCGACGGATCACATTGACGCGGTTCGCCAATACGTCGGCGGCGAGTCGCCAACACTTCATCGGCTTGGCGGCAGCGACTTCGCTCGCGCCAAGCAACGGGTGCGCTCGGTCGTGCGCGAGATTGCCCAGGAACTAGTGGTGTTGTATCAAAAACGCGTCCACGCGGTCGGCCACTCGTTTGCCCCCGACACACCTTGGCAGGACGAGATAGAGGCCGCGTTTCCATATGTCGAAACGCCTGACCAACGCACGGCGATCAAGGAGACCAAGCTTGATATGGAGCGCGAAGTGCCGATGGACAGATTGATATGCGGCGATGTCGGTTTCGGCAAGACCGAAATTGCGATTCGGGCCGCGTTTAAGTGTATTCAAGACGGCAAACAAGTTGCGATGCTCGTGCCGACGACGCTGCTGGCGTCGCAACACGGCAACACCTTTAGCGATCGCTTTGCAGGTTACCCGATTCGCGTCGAGACGCTGTCACGGTTTTTGACGCCTGGTCAGGCCAAGCAAGTCGTCAAGGGTCTGGCTACGGGCGAAATCGACTGCGTGATCGGCACGCATCGGCTGTTACAAGAAACGATCAAATTCAAGGACCTCGGCCTGCTGATAGTCGATGAAGAGCAGCGCTTTGGCGTCAGCCACAAAGAGTCGATGAAGAAAATGAAGACAAACGTCGACGTGCTCACGCTCACGGCCACGCCTATCCCCCGCACCCTCGAGATGAGCCTGGTCGGGATTCGCGATCTATCTCTATTGCAAACTCCGCCGGCAGATCGCCAACCAATTCTCACCTTCGTCGGCGAGTACGACGAGCGCGTCGCCACCGAGGCGATTAGGCGCGAGCTTCTGCGAGACGGCCAGGTGTTCTGGGTTCACAACCGCGTGCAGTCGATCGACGACAGAGCTCGCGACTTGCGCGAACTAGTGCCCGAGGCACGCATCGCGGTTGCTCATGGACAGATGGACGAGAACTCGCTCGAACAAGTGGTGATCGACTTCTGGGAAGGCAAGTACGACGTGCTCGTGTGCACCACGATAATCGAGAGCGGAATCGACATGCCGACTGTAAATACTCTCGTTGTCGAGCGCGCCGACTTACTCGGCCTCGGACAGCTGCACCAGATTCGCGGTCGTGTTGGTCGCAGCGGCTCGC
>JAYTUM010000293.1:0-3462 GCA_043744575.1 Acidimicrobiales bacterium
GTTCCGTTGATCACCCAGTCGCCGCCTTCTCGTACCGCGGTGCACTTCATGCCGCGCATATCTGAACCTGCATCTGGCTCGGACATCGCCAAGCAGTCGACGCGCTCGCCGGTGATGGTCGGTATTAGGTACTCGGCGATCTGGTCGTCGACACAGGCGCGCAGAATGTTCGATGGCCTGGCGACGATGTAGTGCAGCGCATAGGTGGTGGCGCCGAACTCGCGATCAACGAGGGTGGTGTCGAAAGAGTTGAGACCGCCTCCGCCGTGCTCTGCTGGCATGTTGCAGGCATAAATGCCGGCAGCAAGCGAGCGCTCCTTAATCTGCTTGATCAAATCGGCAGGAACCTCTCCGAGCTTCTCGACTGTCTCTTCGTGCGGCATCAACTCGCGCTCTGTAAACGCGCGCGTCGTCGCGACGATCGCTTCCTGTTCGTCGGTAAGTGAAAAATCCATCTGGCTACCTGCTTTTCTGGTCCGTGCTCTTTTGGTCAGTGCTTTTCTAATCTCTTGCTACTTCTTCTTGATCTTCATTACTCTGCCGACATCATCGGGTGTCGGCACGTCTTTGTGTACAGCGTAAATCGCACTGAGCGCGGCGGCGACGTGGGGGTGAATCTCCGACGACTTGCCCGAGTTCATGTCGACGTGCACGAGCATCTGCTCGGTGGTCGAGAGGCGCGTACCTGTTTCGCCGTGGTACATGGCGTGGTGAATGTGTAGGCGCTTATTGTCGATACCAAGCACCAGCGTCGCCACCCGCAACGGTTCGCTAACGTAGGCTTCGCGCTCGTAGACGATGTGCGTCTCGACTGTGTAAAACGAGTTGCCGGCTAGGCGGTAAGTGTCATTGTCGCCAATGTACGTAAACAGAGCGTCTGATCCCCAACCGAAGGCCGTTAAGTACGCGGCCTCGGTCATGTGGTTGTTGTAGTCGACCCATTCTTGTTCGACCGTGCAGGCGTAGATCTCAAGGGGGGCATCGATTCTGTCGCCGGGCTTCCAGGGTTCGATCGCCATGATTTCTACTTCTCTGGTCGCTCGCCGACGCTGCGACCGATGCCGGTCGGTCTTGGCAATTTGGCGTGAGCTTCGGCTATTGGTTGCAGCATGGCCAGCATCTCGTCGCCCATTGGCGATGTCTTGCCGCTCGCAGTGTCGACGTGCATGAACAGGTGCTCGAGCGTGGCGGCTACCACTCCGTCTTCGCGGACTATCTCCGTCCACAAGTGAATTCGCTTGGCGTCCCACGAAGCGACCTGCACGGTTACCTTGACCTTGTCGCCGGAGCGCGTCTGGTCTAAAAAGCGCACGTGGCTTTCGACCGTGTAGAAAGTGCGCCCGCTCGCGAGGTACTCGTCGTTGAAGCCGATCGAA
The DNA here is from genome assembly GCA_043744575.1 of Acidimicrobiales bacterium. Taxonomy (GTDB): domain Bacteria; phylum Actinomycetota; class Acidimicrobiia; order Acidimicrobiales; family Ilumatobacteraceae; genus UBA3006. The sequence goes on from JAYTUM010000293.1 coordinate 1,377, forward strand.
CGGAAGAAACAATCGCTGGCCTCGCTCGATAACTGCGCATAGCGACTGTCGTTGGTGTGGCCATTGTAGTCGGCCCACTCGGCCGGGATGATGCGTTCGAGAGCCACTATCGGTTTGTCTGGCGCAAGCACCGGCTGCGGCCCGCGCCCGAACAGAACTTTCTCGTAGTCAGCGAGCACTTCGCCGGCGCCGTAGTTTGACGCGCGCAAGCCTTGCATCACGGCGACGAGGCAGTCGTCGCGCAACGCTTCGAGTTCACGAATAGTGGCAGTGCCAGCCTGCGAGTCCGACTGCGAGACAATTTTTTCGAGCAGCACGTCGTCGAGTTCGGGTACATCCATCAACTTCGTCCATGGCCACTTCAGCGACGGGCCAAACTGGGCCATGAAGTGGCGCATGCCTGCCTCGCCGCCGGCGATTCGGTAGACGAGAAATGTACCCATGAACGACCAGCGCAGGCCGGGGCCGAAGCGCATCGCGTCGTCGATCTCCGTGGCGGTGGCGACGCCGTCGTTAACGAGCCACAGCGCTTCGCGCCACAAAGCCTCCATCAATCGATCGGCGACGAAGCCGTCGATTTCTTTGCTGAGAATCAGCGGGCGCATGCCGATCTGCGTGTACACCTGCCTGGCTCGTTCCTTTGTCGCTTGCGACGTTCTTTCGCCGCCGCAAATCTCTACGAGCGGCATCAGGTATACGGGATTAAATGGGTGCCCGACGACGAAGCGCTCGGGGTTAACCATGTCGCGCTGAATCTGGGTCGGCAGCAGTCCGGAAGTCGAAGAGCCGAATACGGTCGTCGGGTCGGCGGCCCTGCTGGCGCGGGCAAAGAGTTCTTGCTTCAGTTCGAGGCGCTCAGGCGCGCTCTCTTGCACGAAGTCGACGCCTGTTACCGCCTCTTCGACGCTGCCGACGAAGGTGATCGAGCCTTCCGTGGGAAACGGTGCGAGCGTCAATTTCGCATACGCGCGGCGGGCGTTGCCCAAGATCTCGCCTATCTTGCGCGGCGACTCGGGGTCAAGGTCGTAGAGCTTCACGTCGACACCATTGAGCGCGAAGCGCGCCGCCCAAGCCCCGCCAATTACGCCGCCGCCGAGCAGTCCGACTGTTTTAAGTCCTGGGAGGCCGCTCATGCGTGCTTAGTGAGTTTAAGTTTGCTGCGAACCTCTTGCGGCGACATCACGCTTACGTTCATATTGTCGAGAATCTTGACGGCGCGTTCTACTAGTTGCCCGTTTGTCGCCAACTCGCCGCGACTTAGGTAGAGGTTGTCTTCGAGCCCGACGCGCACATTGCCACCGGCGAGCACGGCCATCGCCACGTATGGCAACTGCATACGGCCGATAGAGAACGCCGAAAAGACTGCGCCCGCGGGGATCTGGTTGACGAGCGCCATCAATGTGTTCGGATCATCGGGCGCGCCGTAGGCGATTCCCATGCACAACTGAATCATCACCGGGTCGTCGAGCAATCCTTCGGCAATTAAGTCTTTGACCATTACGAGGTGGCCGGTGTCGAACACTTCGAGTTCTGGACGCACGCCGAGTTGTTGCACGAGCTTGGCCATCTTGCGCAACACGCTGGGAGTGTTGACCATGATGTAGTCGCCGCCCGATGAAAAGTTCATCGTGCCGCAATCCAGCGTGCAAATTTCTGGGCGCAGGCGCGTGACGTGGTCAAGTCGCTCTGTTGCGCCAGCCATGTCTGTGCCGATCTCGTCGATTGGGAAGACCTTCTCGTCTCCCCCGAGCACCAGGTCGCCACCCATGCCCGCCGTCAGGTTGATGACAACGTCGGTGTCGCTCGAGCGCACGCGGTCGACAACCTCTGCGTAATACTCGGTGCTGCGCGAGCCGCGCCCGCTGCCAGGTTCGCGCACATGAATGTGCACGACTGCTGCGCCGGCCTTGGCAGCCTCAATCGCCGAGTCGGCAATCTGCTCTGGGGTTACAGGAACCTTGTCGCTCTTGGTTGTTGTCTCGCCAGAGCCGGTTACTGCGCAGGTGATAAAAGATCCCCAGTTCATGATTTCTCCTATATCTATTAATCCCAATTGGTGTTAACAGATATATAGGTTAGTGGTCAT
>JAYTUM010000294.1:0-3433 GCA_043744575.1 Acidimicrobiales bacterium
CGTCAGCACGCTCGACGAAGTAATGCAGTTCTGCGATCATTGGGAGGCCCACCGTCACGACCTGTCATACGAGATCGACGGCGCCGCCATCAAACTCGATAACCTCGCCCAACGCGAGCAACTCGGCTTCACATCGCGCGCCCCGCGGTGGGCGATCGCCTACAAGTTCGCCCCCGAAGAGCGCAACACGATCCTCAAAGACATTCAGGTTTCTATCGGTCGCACCGGCCGCGCCACACCTTTCGCCGTTCTCCAACCCGTATTCGTCGGCGGTTCAAAGGTCGGCATGGCCACCCTCCACAACCGCGAGCAAGTCGCCCTCAAAGACGTGCGCCCCGGCGACACCGTGATCGTGCGCAAAGCAGGCGATGTCATCCCCGAAGTCGTCGGCCCGGTCCTCAGCCTCAGACCAAAAAACTCCAAGCCTTGGAAGTTTCCAACCAAGTGTCCGTGCGATCTCAAGTCAATTCTCGTGCAGATCGAAGGCGAGTCAGACACTCGCTGCGTCGAGCCGCAGTGCCCGTTTCAGCGCGACCAACGTATCATCCACTTCGCCTCACGCGGCGGCATGGACATCGAAGGCCTCGGCGAAAAAACCGTCTTCGCCCTTACCGACAAAGAGTTCATCAACGACTTCGGCGATCTATATGCACTCACCGCCAAACAACTTCTCCAAATAGATGGCTTCGCAGAACTCGGCGCTTCAAATCTCTTGAACGGCATCAATAACTCGAAGTCCAAACCCCTTCCCAAACTGCTCACCGCGCTCGGCATCAAACACCTCGGCCCCGCGGCCTCAGAATCTCTCGCCAAAAACTTCGGCTCTCTCGACATCATTATGCAGGCCACCCAAGAACAACTCGGCGCCATCGACGGCGTCGGCGAAGTCATCGCCCTGTCGATCACCAACTGGTTTACTAAAAAAGAAAATAAAAAAATCATCCAGAAACTGCGCAAGGGCGGCGTTGATTTTGGCAATGTCGTCGTCAGTCAGTTGCCCCAAAACCTCGTCGGCAAAGCCATCGTCGTCACCGGATCTATCGAGGGCTTCACTCGCGAGCAGGCCGAGGCCGCAATCAAAGACCGCGGCGGCAAGTCACCCGGCAGCGTGAGTGCCAAGACCTATTGCCTCGTCGTCGGCGACGAGCCAGGAGAGTCGAAAATTACGAAGGCACGCGAACTTAAGATCCCAATTGTCGGCGGCGAGAAATTTGCCGCTCTCATTAACTCTGGAGCAATTCCGATTTAATCCCCGAACACGGATACTTCCCGATCCGGCGCCGTCAAATCAACGACAAGCCCGCGTGTACCTGTAATCTGATCTCATGAGAGAAGGGTACTTTTTTCGGGAACTGTTTGAGTTGAATCAGCAGACTTCCGGCTCGTTCAACATGCGAATTTCGGCTTTCTCCGTAGCCGAGCAAATCGGATTAGTCCTGAAAGTTGGAATCGCCGCAACACTCGGTGGCATCATCGGCTGGGAGCGTGACCGCGCTGGCAAGAGTGCCGGTATCCGCACTCACATGCTTGTCGCTGCAGCTTCGGCACTTGCCGTCGGTCTTGGCGAACTAGCAGTAAACGCGGCACAGAGCGGCGATCCGACGCGGATGATGCACGCGGTCTTCACTGGTATCGGATTCATTGGCGGCGGAATGATCTGGACGTCGAAGAAAGCGAACGGTCCGCTTGGGCTCACATCGGCAGCCACGATTCTGCTCGTGGCCGGACTTGGGGCTGCCGTCGGTCTTGGAGCCCCGGTTGTCGGCGCTGCGGTTTGCGTTTTTGCGCTCGCCACCCTGTGGGGAGTTCGGTCGTTGGAAGTAGCCATCGCTGCGCGTCGGACGATCGACACAACGAGCCTGCGAGAAGACGACGGCCCGTGACCACGACTGGCGCTGGTCGTGGTGCGCGCACCGATCGACGCGCGACAGTAGTCCTCGTCGTCATCGCTTTTGTCGCATGGATCGCAGTCCTGGCCGGATTCGACGGCGACGGAGCAGGCATAGTCGGGTTTGTTTCGGCATGGACAGTGATGATGGTGGCAATGATGTTGCCCTCGGCAATGCCGTTGATTTTGCTCTATCAGCGCGGGGCGACACGGCGGGCAACGGTCGCACTCGCCTCTGGGTACGTTACGGTATGGGCAACAGTGGGGATTGCCGCGTGGGCGCTTGACGCCGCCGCGATGAATATTCCGGTTGCAGCAGTACTGCTTGCGGCAGGTATTTACCAATTGACACCGATCAAGCACGCCTGCTTGCGGCGATGCCGCACCCCGGCGGATTTCCTCGTAGAGCATTGGCGCGCAAACGCCTTCGTCCTTGGGGCCGACCACGGGCGGTATTGCCTGGGTTGCTGCTGGGCGCTAATGGCAGTGCTGGTCGTAGCCGGAATGATGGGCATTATCTGGGTAATGGCAATCGCGGCGATCGTTGCCCTTGAGAAGCTCTCGAGCCGCGGTGCCAGATTTGCTCGTTTGACCGGATTCGGACTCATTGCGCTCGCGATATTCAAGACCCTTGCCTAACCACTTACTATTCATTACAGTCGCAAGAAACAGACACAAAAGTAAGGGAGCATTATGAGTTGGCAACTGAGTGGCAATGTCCTGATCGCCTGCAACTGCGACTACGGATGCCCGTGCAATTTCAACGCCCTGCCCACGCACGGTGATTGCGAAGGTGGATGGATCTGGTCAATTGACAATGGCACTGTCGACGGTGTCGACCTGAAGGGTTGTGCGGTAGCAGTGTTCGCCGACTGGCCGCAGGCCATTCACCAAGGTGGCGGAAAGGCTGGGGGGTACCTCGACGATGGAGCCGACGACGCTCAGACCAAGGCGTTAACCCGGGTGCTTCGCGGCGAAGTCGGAGGTCCGTGGGCAATGTTTATCAATACCTATGAACTTGATGGACCCCACCGTGCTCATTTCGCGTTCAGCCACTCCGACTACACCAGCACGGCAACTGTCGAAGGCGTGTCCGAACTAGCACTTCAACCAATTCGCAACCCAGTCTCAGGCAACGAAGTCCACCCCGAGATGGTGTTGCCCGAGGGACTCATCGTCAAGCGCGCTGGATTGGGTGCATCGAAAACATTCCGGGTCAAAGGCGATATCGCCTACGACCACTCCGGAAAGTACGCGGCGTTCGGCACGTTTGCCTACAGCGGCTGACCGCCGGCGCGGGTTCACTGAACGCCCCGTCTTAGCCAGATTTCTAATTGGCCAATTGCCTACAGATTTTTGAGTATCTGCACAACCCAGTGATTTGACCCGAACTTGCCAAACATCCAGTCGACGTAATCACTCGGCAGTTCTTTAATCGCCGTTCCCTGGTAACGCCCAAACGGCATTACCGAGTCGCCATTAAATGAGCCCGTGAGTTCGATCATGCGCTCTAGAGTTAAAGTCCAATTAGTCGCGAAGTGCTGC
>JAYTUM010000295.1:0-3388 GCA_043744575.1 Acidimicrobiales bacterium
GTGCCGGGCTCAAGAACGGCGTAGTAGGCGCCGAGCCTCATCGTGCCGCCCTTTTCGGAGACATCGCGCTGATCATTCATCAAGTCGATGACGGGGTTCTGTGTCGTGGCATCGAACTCTGTCGAGTTGGCATCGGCGATTCCGAGCACATGACGGGCAAACTCGATTGTCATCACCTGCATACCCAAACATAAGCCGAGGCACGGAATGTTGTTTTCGCGAGCAAACTCGGCCGCGCGGATTTTGCCCTCGATACCCCGAGGGCCGAACCCGCCAGGAATCACGATGCCATCCAGCGACCCCAGCCGATCGTCTGCGAGAAGTCCCTGCACATCTTCCGCCTGGATCCATTCGATCTGCACCTTGGCCCCGTGGTGAAACCCGGCGTGCTTGAGACTCTCGACGACCGACAAGTAGGCGTCCTGCAGTTCAACATATTTGCCAATAAGTCCGATGTGCACCGGCGTCGTTGATGCCTCGACGCGGGCCACTAGTTCGCGCCACGGCGTGAGGTCGAGCGGAGCATCAATCTTCAAAACTTCGCAGATCACAGTGTCGAGACCCTCGTCGTGCAAGATCAGCGGCAACTCGTAGATGTTCCTTACATCGGCGGCGTTGATCACATGGCGTTGGTCGACGTCGCATTGGCTCGAGATCTTGCGTTTGAGTTGGTCGCTCACGGGTTCTGCGCTGCGACAGACGATTACGTCTGGCTGAATACCGCGGCTGCGCAGTTCAGTGACGCTGTGCTGCGTTGGCTTGGTCTTTTGTTCGCCGCTCGGCCCGATGTACGGCACCAACGTGACGTGCACATAACAGACATTGTCGCGGCCGACCTCGTTGCGAAACTGACGAACCGCCTCGAGGAATGGCAAAATTTCGATGTCGCCGACAGTGCCGCCGATCTCCGTGATCACGACATCGATTTCATCGGTGGCGAGACGCTGAATACGACGCTTAATCTCGTCGGTTACGTGCGGGATTACCTGCACGGTACGACCGAGGTAGTCACCTCGGCGCTCAGCCGCAAGAACTGCCTGATAAATCGAACCAGTGGTGGCGTTAGATGAGCGCGAAAGATTTTCGTCGATGAATCGTTCGTAGTGGCCAAGGTCGAGATCGGTTTCACCGCCATCGTCGGTAACAAAAACCTCGCCGTGCTCGAACGGATTCATCGTGCCCGGATCGACGTTGATGTACGGATCAAGTTTTTGCATCGTTACGCGCAGGCCGCGCATCTTTAACAGGCGACCAAGAGACGAAGCCGTCAGACCTTTGCCGAGAGAGCTCGCAACGCCACCTGTCACGAACACATGCTTTGGCATTACTGGCCTCCGTCTTGGCACTACTACTTGCCGTTCACTCACGACGGAAGATAAGTATACCCGCGTCCGGTCGCTACTAGCGCTTGTGCCTCGCCGCCGCGCCCATCAGCTCGGATGCGTGCGTCAAAGCCGCAGCCTCGGCCACCCCGCCCGAAAGCATGCGGGCGATTTCGGCGATTCTCTCTTGCCTATTGAGCGGATCGGCTTGAGCAAAAGTTTGTTGATCTTGGACCGTCTTGGAGACCTTGACCTGATGCGAAGCGTTAGCGGCCACCTGCGCCAAGTGCGTCACGACCAGCACTTGGTGTCGCCGACCAAGATCAGCCAAAGCCTGCGCAACCGCGACGGCAGCCTCGCCACCGATGCCAGCATCGACTTCGTCAAACACCAAGGTGCCAGGCGCTTCAGTTAGCACCAAACGCAGTGCCAACATCGTTCGTGCCAACTCGCCTCCCGAGGCGACCTTGGTTAGTGGCTGCGGTTTTGAACCGGGGTTGGCGGCGAGCAAGAACACAACCGCTTCGCCAGACGGGTCGGAAGCGCTCTCGCCAACTTCGACTTCGAGCACGGCGTGCGCCATCGCCAATGTACGCAAGTGGCTTTGCACCTCTCTGGCCAACTTCGGAGCGGCCTTGCGTCGAACATCGCCAACTTCAGTCTCGGCTTGATGCAACTGCGACACAGCGATCTTGCGCTCCTCTTCGAGGGCTGTAGCCCTAGCCTCGTAGCCCTCGAGCTCGTCAAGTCGAGCCTTCGACTCGGAGCCATACTTAACCACTTCGGACAAATTCTCGCCGTATTTACGTCTCAGGTCGATGAGCAGTTGCCGGCGCAGGCGAATTTCGTCGAGGCGCTCGGGATCCTCGTCGATATTTTCAGCAGTAGTGCGCAACTCGGCCGTCACATCTTCGAGTTCGCTCTGCAGGCCACGTAGCCGCGCCGCAAGCACGGCCAAGGCCTCGCGATGACCCAACGCCGAAATCGCCGAGCCCAATGTGTCGCCCGCGCCGCCGTCGTCGGCCAGAGCGGCAATGCTGAGCCACAACGCCTCGCGATGGTTAACCGAGTCTGCCAACAGGTCTTCCTCGCGCGACAACGACGCGTCTTCGTCGGGGTCTTTAAGACCAGCGCCAACAATTTCGTCAACTTGAAATCGCAGCAGGTCGATCTCGCGTGCCCTCGCCCGCTCGTCGCCGCCAATCGCCGCCAAGTTGGCGTCGATCTGGGTCAAGCGGGCGCGGGCCTCGCGCAGGGGCGCCAAGTCGACACCGCTGTAATTGTCGAGTGAGCGGCGTTGAGCCGCCGCCCCGAGCAAGCTTTGGTGGGCGTGTTGGCCGTGCAAATCGACTAATGCGGTGCCTTGTTCGACCAGGTTGGCAACGGTGGCGAGCCTACCGTTGACATAGGCACGCGAGCGACCATCTAGTGGCACGACGCGGCACAACACGACCTCGCTGTCACCGTCAACAAAACGACCCTCGATGCGGGCCTCGGTCGCGCCGGGTCTGATGATTGCTGCGTCACTTCGTCCACCGACCAGCAGGCTGATCGCTTCGACGAGCATCGTCTTGCCAGCGCCAGTTTCGCCGGTCAGCGCGACGAGACCGTCGCCGATCATCAGATCGAGGGTCTCAATGACGCCCATGTTTTCGATATGCAACTCAGTGAGCACTACTCGTCTCCTAGACCAAACTTTGCTCTCACAATTTGATGAAACTTCGGTGTCTCAAAGCGAATGAAATACACCGTCGCTAGATCTGGTTCAAAGGTCACGCAATCATCTTGCACCAGGCTTGTAACACGGCGCCCGTCGATGGCAACATCAACTGGCCTCGTGCCCACCACCCGCATATGCAACGACTCTGACGGGTCGAGCACAAGCGAGCGGTCAAACAACATGTGCGGGCTTACTGGCGTCACCAACATTGCCCGATGCCGCGGCGACATTACCGGCCCTCGCGCCGACATCGAATAGGCGGTCGAACCTGTCGGCGTCGAGACAATCAAACCGTCGGCGGAGTAGCGGGCAAAAACCTCGTCATTAATACTGACGTCGATCCAGA
>JAYTUM010000296.1:0-3380 GCA_043744575.1 Acidimicrobiales bacterium
CCGCAAGGGTTTGCCCGTTCGCGGTCAACGCACACACACCAACGCTCGCACGCGCAAGGGTCCTAAAAAGACTGTTGCCAACAAGAAGATGGCGGTTAGAAAGTAATCATGGCCAAGACACCAGGTACCCGTCGTCCACGCAAGCGTGACCGCAAGAATGTCACAACAGGTGTTGTGCACATTAAGAGTTCGTTCAACAACACCATCGTCTCGATCACAGACACCGAGGGCAACGTAATCGCCTGGGCGTCATCCGGTGGCGTTGGTTTTTCTGGTTCGCGTAAATCAACACCGTTCGCGGCGCAGATGGCAGCCGAAAAGGCTGGCCGCGCGGCGATGGATCAGGGCCTGAAGCGCGCCGAAGTACATGTCAAGGGCCCAGGTTCGGGACGCGACACGGCGTTGCGTTCGATCCAAAACCTCGGCATCGAAGTTTCTGGCATCAAAGATGTAACACCAGTCCCACACAACGGCTGCCGTCAGCCCAAGCGAAAGAGGCCATAACCATGGCTCGCTATACCGGACCAAAGGTACGCATCTCGCGCCGCCTGGGCATCAACGTATTTGAAAACACGAAGGGCAGCAAGGCCCTAGAGCGACGCCCTTTCCCACCAGGCACACACGGTCGCACCCGTCGTCGTGGGGCCGGCAGCGAATACCTCTTGCAGTTGCAAGAGAAGCAGAAGGCCAAATATATCTATGGTGTTCTCGAGCGCCAGTTTCGCAAAATGTACGAAGACTCGGTGCGCCTCACTGGCCCAACCGGCGAAAACCTATTGCGCCTACTCGAGTTGCGCCTCGACAACGTTGTCTACCGCGCCGGTTGGGCGAGCACACGGCCACAGGCTCGTCAGTTCGTCAGCCACGGCCTGGTTCGTGTCGACGGCAAGCGCGTCAACATCGCCTCGTACAGCGTCGGTCGCGGTCAAGTAATCACGCTGACCGAGAAGGCCAAGAACATGATCATCATTCAGCACAACATCGACACACTCGACCGCCGCATGGTTGGTTGGATCGATGCCGCCGAGGGTGGCAAGCAAATTACCGTCCGTGAACTGCCACAACGAGAACAAATTGATGTTCCCGTCCGTGAGCAGCTCATCGTTGAGCTCTACTCGAAGTAAACCCCGAACAGAACTAGTAACAGGAGATCCCACATGCTCGTAATTCAGCGCCCCACAGTCGAGGCCATCGGCACCGAAGAGAACAACCGCCAGAAGTTTTCTGTCGGACCACTTGAGCCAGGTCTTGGCCACACAATCGGCAACTCGCTTCGCCGGATGTTGTTGTCATCGATCCCAGGTTCTGCAATCACAACCGTCAAGTTCGAGTCGGCTCTTCACGAGTTCGCAACGATTGAAGGAGTGACCGAAGATGTTTCGGAGATCATCCTCAACCTCAAAGATGTTGTAGTCGTTTCGACATCTGACGACCCAGTCGTAATTTCGGTCGACATTAAGGGCCCCGCAGAAGTAACCGCTGGCGACTTCGTGTTGTCAAGCGACCTTGAGATCTTGAACAAAGACCTGCACATCGCCACGTTGTCGGGTAAGGGTCGCCTCGTTGTTGACCTCACGGTTGAGCGCGGCAAGGGCTACTTGTCCTGCGCCCGCGAGACCCGCCAGGTAATCGGCATCTTGCCAATCGATGCGCTGTTCTCGCCAGTTCGACGTTGCACATTTGTCGTCGAGCCAACCCGCGTCGAGCAGTCGACCAACTACGACAAGATCGTTCTCGACATTCAGACAGACGGTTCGGTAACGCCGCGCGATGCACTTGCCTCGGCGGGTGCGACGTTGCGTTCGTTGGTCGATTTGGTTGCGACACTCAGCGACGAGCCAATGGCCCTTGAACTTGGCGAAGTGATTGGTTCTGGCGTCGGATCACCAGACCTTGACCTGAGCATCGAAGACCTCGACTTGTCGGAGCGCCCACGCAACTGCTTGAAGCGCGCCCAGGTCAATACAGTCGGCGAGTTGCTGTTGCGCAGCGAGGAAGACCTGCTCAACATCACCAACTTCGGTCAGAAGAGCCTCGATGAAATCAAGCTGAAGCTCGACGAGCGCGGCTTGTCGCTACGCATCTGAATACGACGAACTTAAATCTAAACATTCACAGGGAGACAAATAGCCATGCCAGCAACACCACGACGTTCGCGCAGTTTTGGCGGTAGCGCACATCACCAGAAGTTGATGATGGCCAACATGGCCGCATCGCTGTTTGCAGCCGAAGGCATTGTCACAACCGAGGCCAAGGCCAAGGCGTTGCGCCCAATCGCCGAAAAGTTGATCACCAAGGCCAAGAAGGCGCAAGACACCGGCCCGATGCGAATTCACCGAATTCGTCAGATACAGGGCTACCTAAACGACAAAGAGATGACAAACAAGTTGGTAAACGTAGTTGCTCCTCGCTACACGGAGCGCAATGGCGGTTACTTGCGAATTCTCAAGCTCGGGCCACGCCACGGCGACAACGCGCCAATGGCACGCATCGAACTCATCTAAGTAGCGCAAGCTTTTAGCTGGTGACGCCGGTGGCTAAACCAGAAAGATCTTTACCTTCGCGTGAATACGTGGCTCGTCGCGCGAGACTCGTGATTGCCTACAAGGGCGATGATTTGCATGGCTTCGCCCTTAACCCTGGCGTGCAAACTGTCGCCTCCGTGCTCGAGGGTGCTCTCGCGCAAGTGATGCAGGTGCCAATCTCGCTAACTCCCGCCGGGCGAACAGACGCTGGTGTGCACGCGAGCGGACAGGTAGTTAGCGCCGACTTGCCGGAGCGCACTAATTTAGAGATTTTGATTCGGCAACTGAATTCATTGTGCGGCCCGTCGATCGTCGTGCGCGAGGCGACCTGGGCGCAACTAGATTTTCACGCCCGTTACTCGGCACTTTGGCGCTCTTATCGCTACAGCGTGTTCAACTCACCAATTCCTGATCCATTTCAGTCGACTACGGCTTGGCACGTGACCGCACCGCTGAAGTTGCGCTTAATGCAGTTGGCCTGCGATCCGATCATCGGCGAGCACGACTTCTCGGCGTTTTGCCGCAAACCCAAGGCGTCGGAGGTCGACGGGTTTGACTACTCGATGCGTCGCCACGTGCTCGACGCGCATTGGCACGACTTGGGCGGCGGCAACCTTCGATTTGACATTCGCGGTAACGCGTTTTGCCACCAGATGGTCCGCGCCATTGTTGGGGTGTTCATCGAGATCGGTGTGGGCAAACGCCCTCCGTCTGATATGCGCGGGTTGATCGTCGCGGGCGACCGTTCGCAGGCCGCCCCAGTGGCGCCGCCGCATGGGCTGTGCCTGTGGGAGGTCGGATACCCGTAATAGTCGCAATTGTTGTTTGTGAAACGGTCCGTCTCGCCCCTATCCT
>JAYTUM010000297.1:0-13229 GCA_043744575.1 Acidimicrobiales bacterium
ACATCGAACACGGGGTTCATCAATTCTGGGCTCATGTTGTGAAAGCTCTTATCGCGCAAGATGCCGGCGTTGTTGATCACGATGTCGACGCGGCCGAAATTATCTACCGCAGTCTTTACGATCGCCGCGCCGCCCTCTGGGGTGGCCACGCTATTGGTGTCGGCGACGGCCTCGCCGCCGAGAGACTTGACTTCGTTGACTACCTTCTGCGCTGCACCAACGTCGCTGCCGCTGCCGTCGAGCGCGCCTCCGAGATCGTTGACAACTACGAGAGCCCCGCGCGAAGCCAGAAGTAGCGCGTGTTGGCGACCAAGACCGCCGCCGGCGCCGCTGACGATTGCTACCTTGCCGTCAAACCCGAGCTCTGCAGTCATGGCACAACACTACGCTTTGCCTTGTGCGCCTAGAGATTCGGGATGACGACTCCCGCCGAGTTGCGGTGCGTTCGTGGTTGACAGCGCACCCGTCGCCGTCTAGTCGTGAACTTGCTTATGCCGGTTACGTCGCGCCGCACTGGCCGGCGCCGTGGGGTCTCGATGCCGATCCGATTCATCAATTAATTATCGACGCCGAACTTACTCGTGCGAATGTGAAGCGACCGTCGAACCCGATCGGCATCGGTTGGGCTGGGCCGACGATTTTGTATGCGGGCACTGCCGAACAAAAAGAACGGTACTTGATGCCGTTGCTCAGCGGCGAAGAATTTTGGTGTCAGTTGTTCTCTGAACCGAGTAGCGGCAGCGACCTAGCGAGCCTGACGACGCGCGCAGTGCGCGACGGAGACGAGTGGGTAGTTAACGGCCAAAAGGTCTGGACATCGGGAGCGCAACATTCGCAGTTTGGCATTCTGATTGCGCGCACCGACGACAACGTCTCGAAACAAAAGGGCATCACTTACTTCATCTGCCCGATGGATTCGCCGGGCATTGAGATTCGACCGATTCGAGAAATGACGGGTGGCCAGACATTTAATGAAGTGTTCTTCACCGATGTGCGCATTGCCGACAGCAATGTCGTCGGCGAAGTTCATGATGGGTGGAGACTTGCCAAGGTAACTCTCGGCAACGAGCGTGTCTCGCTTAGTAGCGGTGGAGTGCTGTGGGGTTTTGGACCTACGGCACTCGAGTTGCTGAACGAGGTTCGGGCTCGCGGAGGCTGCGGCGATGCGCTACTTCGCCAGCGCCTCGCCAATGTCTACACCGAGCACGTGTTGTTAGGTCTGATTCGCGACCGCACTATCGCCGCTAAAGTGCGCAGACAAACAACCAGTCAGCAACCCGGGACCGAGGCGAGCGTGCGGAAAATCCTGTCCGACGAGCACGGTCAGCACGTCACGGCGTTGGCCAGAGACCTGCTCGGCGCGGCCGGCATGATCGCCGACTCGAATGGCGACGGTTTATCAAGCCCGAGTTGGTACTACGCGTTCTTGTTTTCGCCCGCCCTGACAATCGGCGGCGGCACGGGAGAGGTGCAGCGAAATATTATTGGCGAGCGCTCTCTTGGGTTACCCCGCGAGCCCGATTTTGAGAGACCCTAAAATTCATACTAATTTTATCGGCATGGGCCAAAAAATATCCAACCTGGCAGGCATTGTTCGCATTCATGGCGTGGAGCGCGCCAATAAATCGGCACTAGTACTTGGCGAGAAGAAACTTTCGTGGGGCCAGTTGCTGAGCCGCTCGGCGCAGATGGCGCAGGCGCTGCGCGCTTGTGGCGTCGGGCCGCAAGACCGCGTCGCCTTCCTCGACAAAAACTCAATGGAGCACTTCGAAATCTTGTACGGATGCGCGATGCTCAACGCCATCAGCGTAGATATTAACTGGCGACTAGCGCCGCCAGAGGTCGCCTTCATCGCCAACGACACAGAGGCGACGGTGTTGATCGTCGGCCAAGAGTTTGTACCGGCACTCGACGCGATTGCCGACGAACTGATGCACGCCAGGACGATTGTCGTAATCGGCGGGCACCCGAAGTACGAAGATTACGAAACGTTCGTGACTCGCCAGCAGGCCGTCGACCCGGGCGTCGAAGCCGGCGACGACGATGTTGCCTTTCAGCTGTATTCGAGCGGCACGACCGGGCGGCCCAAGGGAGTAATGCTCACGACTCGCAACTTCTTCGGAATTTTGGACGCCGCGGGCGAAGTGTGGCTGTTCGACTCCGACATGATCAATCTCGTGGCGATGCCGCTGTTTCACATCGGCGGCGGCGGTTGGGCGACAGCCGGCCAGTATTTCGGCGCTTCGTCGATAATTGTGCGCGATATAAATCCCGCAACTCTCGTTCCGCTGTTCGGCGAGCAGCGAATCACGCATGCGTTTTTGGTGCCAGCGCTTCTACAGTTCACGCTCGGTGTACCGGGCATCGACACCGCAGACTTCTCGAGCTTGAAATTGATCGCCTACGGGGCGTCGCCGATTTCTGAGCAAGTGCTCGCGGGTTCGATTAAGGCCTACAAGTGCAAGTTCATGCAGGTCTACGGCCTGACCGAAACAACCGGCGTCGTTACGATGCTCGCGCCAGAAGATCATGATCTCACCGGTCCCAAGAAACATTTGTTGCGCTCGTGCGGCAAGGCCGCGCCAGGTGTTGAGTTGCGAATAGTCGATGGCGACACGAAACATGACGTGGTCCAGGGCGAAGTCGGCGAGATCTGGCTGCGATCGGTGCAGGTGATGAAGGGTTACTGGAAGATGCCAGAGGCCACCGCCGAAGCGATCGTTGACGGCGGGTGGTTTCGCTCGGGCGACGTCGGCTATCTCGACAAAGAGGGTTATTGCTACATCTACGACCGAGTCAAGGACATGATCGTCTCGGGCGGCGAAAACATTTACCCGGCGGAAGTTGAAAATGCACTAATGGCTCATCCAGCAATCGCCGACGTCGCGGTGATCGCCGTGCCCGACGAGCGTTGGGGCGAAGTTCCCAAGGCCATAGTCGTGCGCAAGAAAGATGTCGTTGTCACTGAGCAAGAAATTCTCGAGTTCGCGCGCACCAAACTGGCAAGCTTTAAGTGTCCCAAATCCGTCGACTGGGCCGATGCCTTGCCGCGCAACCCGACTGGCAAGATCTTGAAGAAAGACCTGCGCGCCCCGTACTGGGAAGGCCGAACTCGTTTAGTCAACTAGCGCGGCTCTATTGTCGGTAGCGACGCGAGTTCCTCGCGGTTTCGTTTATTTCCGAGCGCAAGACAGAGGGGGCTGCTGTGAAGCTGTCAATGATGATTAATTACATTTCGGATTTTCAGTCGTCGGCCAAGCAAGTTGTCGAGCTAGAGAAAGTTGGTCTTGACACGGTGTGGGTCGCCGAAGCGTACAGCTACGACGCGATCTCGCAGATCGGTTACCTCGCCGCGGTCACTAGCACGATCCAGATTGGCACCGGGATCATCAATATTTATTCGCGCACGCCCGCGCTTGTGGCGATGACGGCCGCTGGTTGCGACTACGTCAGCAACGGTCGCTTCGTGCTCGGCCTTGGCGCGTCGGGGGCGCAGGTAATCGAGGGCTTTCACGGCATGCCGTACGAGAAGCCGTTGCAACGCACCAAGGAGTACATCGACATTTGTCGCGAAGTGTGGAAGCGTGAGAAGCCGCTCAATTATCAAGGCAAGACCGTGCAAGTTCCGCTGCCGGATGGTCAAGGCCTCGGGCTCGGCAAGGCGCTCAAGTTGATCAATCATCCAGTGCGCAACGAGATTCCGATTTGGTGGGCGTCGCTGATGGGCAAGAGCGTCGAGGCCACCGCGGAAGTGGCCGACGGTTGGATGCCGATATTTTTCTGGCCAGAGAAATATCAAAACGTGTGGGGTAATGCGCTAAAGGCCGGCAAAGCAAAGCGCGACCCGTCGCGCGGGAGCCTAGAAGTTTCTGCCGGGGGAATGCTGGCAATTGACGAATCGCTTGTCGGCGAAGACCAGGCCAAGGTGCTCGACTTCGCCCGTCCAAGCACCGCATTATATGTGGGCGGCATGGGTGCGCGCGGTAAAAACTTTTACAACGACATCTGCGCGGCCTACGGATACGAGAAGGAAGCTGTGCTGATTCAAGACGCGTATCTCGACGGCAAGAAAGACGAGGCTGCCAAACTGGTGCCGGGCGAGTGGCTTGAGAAATCGCATTTGGTTGGGCCAAAGGGCTACATCAAAGAGCGCGTCGCAGCATACAAAGAGGCGGGGGTGACGATGTTGCAGGTCAACCCGATCGGGCCCAACGCGGTACAACAGGTTGAATTGCTGCGGTCAATTATCGACGACGTTCGCTGACACCAACTTTGTAGTGAGAACCAACTCATTAGTCGCCCCGGGCTGGGAGCAAGTCGAAGAGTGTTTTTCTTCGCTGAGCGCGAGCTATCAAGACATTGGAGCCGGCGTGGCGCTGTTTCATCGCGGCGAGTGCGTCATCAATTTAACTGGTGGGTTTTTCGACAACAAGATGTCGGCGCCGTACGACGAAAAATCCCTACAGTTAGTGTTCAGCGCGACCAAAGGCGTTACCGCCCTCGCAGTGGCGATCTGCGTCGAGCGCGGACTGCTCTCGTACGAAGAGCCAGTTTCGCTGTTTTGGCCAGAGTTTGCATCGCGCGGTAAGCAAGAAGCGACCGTTGCGCAGTTGCTCTCGCATCAACTTGGCCTGCACGCCGTTGACGGGGCGATCACGCTCGAAGAAGTGCTCGATTGGGAGACGATCACTGCGCGGCTTGCTAATTCGAAGCCCGCCTACGAGATCGGCTCGACGCACGGGTATCACGGCCACACCTACGGCTGGCTGGCCGGCGAACTTGTTCGCCGAACAGACGGGCGCAACATCGGACGCTTCATTGCCGAAGAAATTGCCAACCCGCTCGGTGTCGAAATTTATGTCGGCTTGCCGGAGCATCTTGAGCCGCGCGTCGCGCCGCTGGCGACTAGATGGTCGCACGAACTTAATCTGCCACAGACGCCGCCAAATCCAGTAATCAAATCGCTGATGGACAAGGTCTGGGCGAGCGATTTTGGTTCCGCATCTCTGACACTGAGCGGCGCCTTGTCGGTTGCCGGCGGTTTCAACCGCCGCGACATTCACCTAGCTGAGATGCCCGGCTCAAACGGAATTACGAATGCTTACTCGCTCGCAAAAATGTATGCGGCCACAATCGGTGAGGTCGAAGGCGCGCTCTCGTCGGTGCGGCTAGTTTCAGAAAGCGCGATGCGTAAGATGAGCGCGACAGTGACGCCAAAAAATCAGATCGATCAGGTTCTACAAGTTGCGGCCACGTTTGCCATGGGGTTCATGACCCCGTTCCATTGGATGCCTATGTCCGGTCCGGATGCCTTCGGATCTATTGGCTCCGGCGGTTCGATCGCGTTTGCCGACCCACGGCGTGAGCTGTCCTTCGCATATGTGATGAACAGGGCTGGCGAGGTTCTAGATGCGTTGGGCCCCGACAGCCGCGCACGGCGACTTATTGCGGCGGTGATTCGGTGCGCAGACGCGCTCTAAGTTTCGCCGTGCCAACTAGATAGACCACCGCGGCCGCGGCCGAAGAAAGACCCATAATCGCAATGGACGTTCGAATTGGCAGAAACTCGCCGAGTATGCCCGCGACGATGCTGCTGATGCCCATCATCAGGGTGGCAATCGCGTAGTCAGCTGAGAGCACACGACCGCGAATGCTGTCGGGTGCACGAACCTGCAAGCCGTACGAGGAAAGAGTCCACTGCGCACCGCCGCCAAAGTGAGCGCCAAAAATAAAAAGGCAGGCAAACATAATGTTCGGGCTTGCCGACGCGCAGATGTAAAAAAATGCGTACGCGAGGCCCGCATACCCGCACACGCTTAGGAGTCTCGGCAGGTTGTTCTTTACGAGGCGCATCACGACATATGGTCCAACTGCCGCTCCGACTCCGCGGGCGGCAAGAATTAATCCAGTACCGCCGTCGCCCTTACCGAATGCGTCGATGGCGAGCACGGCTAGTTGGCTGACTGCGCCGGCGCCGATCGCAAACGTTGTCTTCGAAGCCATCAGTGCGAGAATTGTGTGGTCTCGTTTGGCGTATTGAAACGCTTCCTTCATGTCGGCGATTGGTCTAATAACTGTCGAGTGGTGCTCGCCCCGGCTTTCTTGCATCGGGGCTTTGACCAACGCGACTAAGCCGGCGCAGATGACGAAAGTTGCAATGTCGGCGACGAAAGTTGCGGTGCGGCCGAAGGCTTGAGAAAACAGGCCGCCAGCAGCCGCACCAATGAACACCATCGCGCCCCAGCTTGAACCAAATAGCGCGTTTGCCTGGTGCAGTTCTTCGTCACTTTTAACAACGTTGGGAAGAGCGGCCGAAAATGCGGGGTTTACGAACGCGCCTAAAGCGGTGATGCCGATCTGGGCAACAAAGGCGATCCAAATACGCGAATCACTGGCAAACAGAAAGCCAACTGCGCACCCTGCCTGCAATAACGACACCAACACGATCACATTACGGCGATTGAACTTATCGATCACAGGGCCGGCGAAAGGGGTGGTGAAAAAGAATGGCATCGTGAACGCCACATACACGAGTGAAACTAAGAAGTTCGAGTCGGTAATTTCTTTAACGAGGCCCGCGAGTGCCACGTACGAGAAGTAGTCGCCGATGATCGAAATGTTGTCTGCGATGAAAAGTCGCCGTACTTCGCGGTTCTTGAATAGGACTGCGAACATGTGCCAGGTGCGTTGAGAAAACTTGAATCTTAAGACGGCGTAGCTGTCAGCGACGCAGACCCTGGATGCGAGCAAACGTCGCCTCGGCCTCATCGATCATCCTTTGCACGAGCACTCCGGCCGGTACAAGGTCGTGGATCGCGCCGGTTCCCTGGCCGGCGGGCATGAACTCGCGGTCTACATCGACTTCGGTGCCCTCGGGGTATCCGAGATGATTGGCGCCGGCCTGCATCGACGCTACGGCCTGCGCGGGGAATGGTTTGAGATTTTGGGGATTGGCCTCGAACTCATTCGTCCACGAGTTGCGCACAACTCGACAGGTTTTGCCGGTGTAACTGCGCGTGATCACGGTGCCATCTTCGCCCGTTGCGATTAGCGCTTCCTTGTATCCGTTTACCGCGCGCGCCTCGGGGGTGGCGATGAAGCGCGTGCCGATCCACACGCCATCGGCTCCGAGCGCTAGCGCGGCGGCCAGACCACGACCGTCGAATAATCCGCCCGCGGCGACGACGACGACATTGGCGCCGACCGCGTCAACAACCTGCGGCACGAGTGCCATCGTCGCGACGGTTCCGGTGTGTCCGCCTGCCTCTGTACCTTGCGCGACGACGAAATCGCAACCGCTCTCGACCGCGCTGATTGCGTGGCGAACCTTGCCGCACATCGAGCCGACCAAAATATTTTTCGAGTGCAACAGGTCAATCACTTCGCGCGGTACACCGAGGCCTGCAACAAAGACGCGCGCGCCGCCGTCAATAACGTCGCGAATGCCGCGCTCAACTTGAGCAGGTATTGCTGTTAGCAGGTCGACACCAAACGGCTTTTTCGTCAGCGCTTTGACGCCAGCGATTTCTACTGCGAGTTCGCCGTCGCGCATCGTACTCGCGCCAAGGGTGCCGATGCCGCCAGCCTCAGACACGGCCGCGACCAAACGGTGGTACGAAACGCCGCCCATGCCCGCGAGCATTATCGGGTATTCGATATCGAGTAGGTCAGTTAGGCGGGTACGCATGCGCGTTATCGTAATGCCCGTCTAGCGTGGCGGCGAGTCGGCGAAAGCGCCCGAACGCTTGAGGAAGCCTCGGTGCCAGCGGCGTGGCGTAAACACGGCGGCACGTGGCTCGTCTTCGAACATCCAGCGAGCGAAGTTGCTTCGTGACCAACTGGTGAGGCTCGCAACTCGCAGCGCGCCGCTCGCCATCAGTGGGCGACGTAATACGAACCCGAGCAATACCGAAATGCGGTGGTCGGCAAACAGGTGTTGCTTGAGCAATTTTCGATATCGAGATTGAAGCGTCACCTGATTAGAATCGCCGCACTCATTGATGGCCCGAGCGGCGAGCAC
This sequence comes from Acidimicrobiales bacterium, assembly GCA_043744575.1. GTDB lineage: Bacteria > Actinomycetota > Acidimicrobiia > Acidimicrobiales > Ilumatobacteraceae > UBA3006. The sequence goes on from JAYTUM010000297.1 coordinate 8,021, forward strand.
GCCGCTCAACAACGCCTGGCCGATTCCCTCGCCGGTGAGTGTGTCTGTAACGCACGCCGCGTCGCCGACGAACAGCACTCGACCAGTGCCCAGCGGCGCAGTCGTCACTCGCGCGGGTATTGGCCACGCAGTATGGCGATCGACCATCAAGGCGCTTGCGCCGAGAGCCGCAGAGATGTGCGGTCGCGCCAGAATTTCTGGCCACAACTGTTTCATATCTTGTACCGAGTATTTGCCGCCACGCAAGATGCCAAAGCCGATGTTGACGCGTCCGTTGGTCAGCGGAAATGACCACGCATAGCCTGGCAGTAAGTCCTTTTCGAACCACACATATAGTCGGTCCTTGGCCGGGCCATCGACGTTGTCGGCGTATTGTCGAAACGCGTGCCACTCGCCGAGGTATCCCGCCGTCGATAGCCCGAGCGACTTGCGCACTGGGGACCACATTCCGTCGGCGGCGACAACGTGCCGACATTTGATGCTTTCGCGGCCTTCGATCTCGACCATTACGTGATCGTCGTTCTGCGTTAGCGCCGCGAACTCGCTGTTCTCGCGTACCTCAATGCCGCGCGCTCTGGCCTGTTTGACGAGCGCGTTGTCAAAGTCGAGTCGCGGGGCGATGGCGGCGAATTGGCCAGAGTTTCGGGGCAGTGGAATCACTATCTGGCGGCCACGCGGCGAGCGCAACCAGACGTCGTCGCACTGGCGCCAACTAGCGACGGTGCTGGGGTCAAATCCCAACTCGTCAAGCAGACGCAACGCGCCAGTAGTGAGGCCGTCACCGCAGCATTTGTCGCGGGGAAACTCGGCCTTGTCGATCACGATCACGCGCTTGCCTGAATTGTGCAGCTTGAGTGCCGCAGCGATGCCGGCCGGTCCAGCCCCGACTACAAGCACATCACAGTTGAACGCCACGGCGCTCAGGATAGAGTTTTTCGCCATGAATCGCTTATGTGAGGGTCGTATTGTTGTTGTCACTGGTTCGGGTCGCGGCATTGGCCGCGATCATGCGCTGAGCCTTGCTCGTCACGGTGCTTTAGTCGTAGTCAACGATCTTGGTGCTGGCGTCGACGGCAGCGGCGGCGATGCCAACCCCGCGCAGCAAGTCGTCAACGAGATCGAGGCATTGGGTGGTCGGGCCGTCGCCAACGGCGACGACATCTCAACTTGGGCCGGTGCTGAACGACTGATCAACACCGCAGTCGAGAGTTTCGGTGATCTCCACGCCGTCGTTAATAACGCCGGCATCTTGCGTGATCGCATGCTCACCAACATGAGCGAAGACGAGTGGGACGCTGTAATCAAGGTGCACCTCAAGGGCACATTCGCGCCGACGCATTTCGCGGCCGCCTACTGGCGCGATCGCCACAAGGCTGGCCACATCACCAACGGGCGCATCATCAACACGTCGAGCGTGTCTGGCATCTACGGCAACATTGGCCAGACCAATTACGGCGCGGCCAAGGCCGGCATCGCAGCCTTCACCGTGATCTCGTCGCTCGAACTCGCGCGTTACGGCGTGACCGTAAACGCTGTCGCCCCGGTCGCGTTGACGCGCATGACCGAAAATCTTGGACCCGCGCCGGAAACCGAGGAAGAGCGCGAGCAGCGTTCGCCAAAATGGATCGCGCCGATCGTGACCTGGTTGGTCTCTGAAGAATCGCATGGCGTTACCGGCAGGGTGTTCGAGGCGAGCGGCAACGTCTTGGCAATCGCCGAAGGTTGGCACCGTGGCCCAACGCACGCACCTGTTGCAGACCCGACGACGCTCGGGCCAATTGTCGAAGAGTTGCTGGGCAAGGCCCGGTTGAATGCGGGCATGGACGGCCTTGATGGCACCTGGCCGCAACCAAAACCTCAATCTTAAGCGCCTAGATCAATTTCCTACTGGGCGGCGGTGACCACAACGGTGTCGCGCTTCGTTGAAAACGCGTGGGCGAACCCAGCCGCTGTGGCAATTGCCATGACTATTGCGCCGAGGAAGGCAAGCGTCGCTGCGAGCGCCGCCTTTTCGCCGAACACGCTAAACCCATATGACGTCAGCAACAATCCGCGAAGGGTTTCGCCCTTAAACATAGTTTCGCGCTGCCCGGTGATTTTGTCAAGGTCGGCTTTAAGCGCATCGACATTGGTCGCATTCGCGGCCGTTGCATCGGCAAGTGCAGTCTTGGCCTTTGTCTGAATTGCGCCGAGAGTAGCGAATGTTTCACCGCCTCCGATGTTCTTGAGGTGGCCAGCAATGTAGTCATTGGCGTAACACTCGGCCTTCGCGCCGCTGTCCAAAGCTGTTCCCGCATACTCCGTGAGACACGTTGACTGCTTCTCTTCGTCGGATAGAAATTCTGCAGGCGTGAATGTGATCTTTTGCTCAGATAGCTGATCGCCAACATACGAGTCGGCAAAATCTGCATTGGCCCTGAATACAAAGCCGAGCAGCACAAGCAGAATGGCAACTGCTAACGCTCCGAAGCTAAAAACAATATCTAGTGATCTTCTATTCATTATGGTGTGTCGTACTTTGTTTGGTACCTGACTGACGACACTCACCTCCTGTATTGACAATAACCTTGAAGCAATTTCAATACTAGGAAATCAATGGCGACAATTGTCTCGCAATTGCCACTACGAGCGTGTGACTAATTGTCGACAAGTCTTTGTTAGTTCTGCCTAACGATGACTACACTCTGGTTATGTCAACACTTGAACTCAGAGAGTCTCTGAAGCGGCAGGCGTGCGCGGTAATTGATCGCATGAAGAGCGACTTGGTAGAAATAAGTCACCAGATTCACGCGCGACCAGAACTTAACTTCGAAGAACAATTTGCGCACGGGTTGCTGACGAGCGCAATTGCCGACAACGATCTGAAAGTGACTCGCAGTGCGTACGGTCTCGATACGGCGTTTGAGGCGCGCAGTGGCACCGCTGGCAAAACTGTCGCCGTGCTGTGCGAATACGACGCACTACCGGGAATCGGCCACGCTTGCGGGCACAACATCATCGCGGCGGCGGGTTTGGGCGCGGGTCTCGCGCTGGCACCGCTCGCTGCGCAGGCAGGCGGTCGCTTGCGGCTGCTGGGCACCCCGGCGGAAGAGGGCGGTGGCGGCAAAATCGAGATGGCGCGCAAGGGTGCGTTCGATGGCGTCGATGCGGCGATGATGATTCATCCGTCAGACACCGACCTAGCGCGTATGAACGCAATAGCGATCCAACAGATGTTCGTTCGCTATATAGGTGAGGCCGCTCATGCGGCGGTGTCGCCAGAGAAGGGTCGCAACGCGCTCGATGCTGCGGTGCTCGGCTACATGAACATCGCTGCATTGCGTCAACACATCAAGCCAACCGAGCGCATTCACGGCATCTTCACCAAAGGTGGCGAGAAGCCCAACATCGTGCCGCGCGAGTCAGAGATGGATTGGTATGTGCGCTCGGACACCATGAACAGTTTGGAGCCGCTTAAGGCGCGCGTAGTCGCCTGTCTCGAGGCTTCGGCGGCGGCGACCGGTTGTCAGTCAGAAATTCGTTGGACGAAGAATCCATTCGCCGATATCGTCGAGAACTTGCCGCTGCTGACTGCTTATGCAATTAACTCTGGAGTGCTCGGACGCGAATTAACGACCGAAATTTTGCCCGGAACCGGTGGCGGCTCAACAGACATGGGTAACGTCAGTTACTTGGTGCCGGCGATTCATCCGATGCTCGGCGTTTCGCCCGCTGGCGTTTCATTGCACACGCCAACGTTTGCCGATTATGCGATTGGCGAGGCAGCGACCAAGGCAATTTTGGATGGCGCAAAAATTATGGCGATGACGGCGATCGACATGTGGACGAACGAAAACCTGCAGCGCGAGGTGAGCGAAGCATTCGGCGACGGCGTCGTCCCCGCGGGTGTTCTCTAGCTCGAGCGCGACTAATTGGCCGAATTTGTGCGGTTAGTCGAACGCAGCAGCGCCGACCCAGCTAGAACGCCCGCCAATTCGGTGATTGCGAGCGCGTACGCGCTGATAACGAAGATATTTCCCCAGCTGCTCGACTCTATGTGGGCCAGTTGGTCCGGGCTGTCGATCATGAAGTGATTGACGACACCGAAGATAAAGGATCCAATCAGCGCAGATGTGAGCAGCATCGCGCCGATGCGCTCTTTTCCGCGCCATAAAATGACGGCCGCAACAATTGGCGCGATAAAGATAACGCTCATCGCGAATGCGTTTTGCGCGGTTGAGAGCGCAACATCGATTTGCTGATGAGCCTGGCTGTGCACCATCGCCACAATTGAATGAGCCGCCACAATCCACAGGCAAGTCCGTCGAACATTCATTGCCCGCTGAGCATAGAGCATCAGGCAAAGGTTTCCGAATGCCGGTTTCGGCCAGATGCACCTCCTTATTCACACATCAATTTAAGCAAGAAAAACTAGTGTATCACCGGTGATACACTCTCGCCATGGCCGATGTGACTGTGCGCGACTTACGAAATAAGGGGGGCGCAATCTTGAATCAGGTCGAGACAGGAACAAGTTTTGTCGTTACGAGAGATGGCGATCCCGTCGCGCTCTTAAGTCCGCTCGGACGCAAGGCAGTCAGTCGTGACGCGATCATAAAACGATTCAAGAATCTGCCGGCGATTGACGCTGAACAATTTCGAAAAGACATTGATGCAATCATTGATCAGACGATATGAGTCGCGCCGAAGGTTTGCTTGACACTTCGGTAGTTGTCAGGTTGTCGGAAGGTTCAATTTTTGATCAGTTGCCTGAGTTCTCACTCATCTGTGCCATCACGCTGGCAGAACTTAGCGTGGGGCCACTTGTGGCGACCGATTTGCAAGAACGTTTTCGCCGCCAAGCACTACTGCAAGAAATCGAATCCATGTTCGATCCGCTACCGATTGATGCTGCTGTCGCACGAGCCTTCGGAAGAGTTGGAGCAGAATTGCGGCACCGTGGAAGCAAGGCAAGGGCGCGTTCTTACGATGCCCTAATTGCGTCGGTGGCCATTGTTCACAAACTTTCGTTATACACAATCAATCCCGCCGATTTTTCTGAAATCACCGGTCTCGACGTCGTTACCATTTCGTAAGTGGCGGCTAGAACAGGCGCAACTCGTCGATCCTTCTGCCGCGCAACTCGTCGTAGTTGATCTCGCGCCAACCAAGCCCGCGGCTCTCGGCGAGAACGCGCGCCTGTGGCTTGATCACCTGAGCGACGAAGATG
>JAYTUM010000298.1:0-3311 GCA_043744575.1 Acidimicrobiales bacterium
GGGCTACTGGCCGCCCTTTTGGACATAGTTCTTAACGAACTCTTCCGCATTGCTTTCTAAAATGCCATCGATCTCGTCGAGCATGTCATCGAGGTCGGCCTTTAATCTCTCGCCAGAAGCCGACGCCGGCTCGCCTTCGGCGACGGTGGGGGTATCGCGCGACGGCCCTGATTTTTGCTTTTTTACGCGTTCAGGCATATACGCACCATACCCAAAGTGGACGCAAAATTCAGTACTCCGTGTCCAAATCGGCGAGTAACGCGATTAGATCAGCCGGAGTCTTGGCCCTAGCGAATAGTCCCTCGGTGAGTTGACGCGTTCCTCGCAGTGGTTCCATCATCGGTATGCGCGTCAAGGCCTCATCTTTGGTGTCGAAGACGACGCTGTCCCAGTTGGCGGCTACAACGCTCTCTGGCCATCGCTGCAGGCACGTGCCTCGAAAGTAGGCGCGAGTCGACTCTGGTGGCTGCGTCACCGCCTTCAGGGCGTCAGCAGGGTCAACAATCACGCGCAAGCCGGCGCGCAGGGCCAAAGATTTCTCTGCCCTCATGTCGTGATACTGAAAATCAATTGCCTTTAGCCGCGGGTCGCTTATGGCGAGTGAGTGCCTCTGTGCGTAGCCGTCGATAATTCGTCTCTTTGCCACCCAGTCGACGATGTCGGCAACCGAGTCAACATCATTCTCTAAACCCGCCAGAACATGCTCCCAGGCAGACAGGATCCGTTGTCCTACCTCTTCGCCGACCGCCGCAAGGCCGTGTGACATCGAATATTTCTGCGCCGCCTCTAATAATGACCACTGCATCTCGAGCGCAGTAGCGCGCAATCCGTTATTGAGCAACATAGTTGATCGCAGCGAAGTATCCCTGCTGACCTGGCGGATCGCTGGCACGGGGTGAGCCAAATATCCGATGTGCGCCAATACCTCGTCCTCGATCATCGCCAATACGATCGATGTCGTGCCGACTTTGAGGAATGTTGAGCACTCGCTCATGTTGGCGTCTCCGACAATTACGTGCAGCCGACGGTATTTTGTTGGGTCGCAGTGCGGCTCGTCGCGGGTATTCACAATCGGACGTTTTATGGTCGTCTCGAGGCCGATCTCCTCCTCGAAGAAGTCGGCGCGCTGACTGATCTGAAAGGCAACCGGGTCATCGTGTCGCGCTGTCTCGCAGCCAACCTTGCCGGCCCCACAAAAAATCTGGCGTGTGACGAAGTGAGTTGTAATCTCTGCGGCCAGACGCGCGAACGGCGTGTTGCGGTCGACGAGGTAGTTCTCGTGGCAACCGTAACTATTACCCTTGCCGTCCGAGTTGTTCTTGTAGACGGTAAGTTCGGCGCCGCTCGGCAAGTTGTCGTTGGCCAGTTTCATGCTCATTCGCATGATCTCGTCTGCGGCGCGGTCGTAGACGACTACTTCCTGAGCATCGGCACACTCAGGCGTGGAAACCTCTGGGTGGGCGTGGTCGACGTAATAGCGCGCTCCGTTCGTGAGCACAGTGTTGACGAGGTGAATGTCGACCTCGGGATCGTAACCGTCGTGGGCAAAGCCGCGGGCGTCGTTGCCTGGCTGCTCGTCACCGAAATCCCATCCGATTAAGGCTTGATTGCGGCCGAGATAGGAGTTAATGAGCAGCGTGCTGGACGCTACTGGGCTCGCATCGGCCCCGCGTACGATGATGCCGTATTCGGTCTCGATCCCACAAACTTTCGGTATCGCCATGGTCGTTGTTGTTCCCTACAAATACTGCCCTGTGGCAGTACGCTCGATGGACCGACCCCCCTCGTGCGAGCCTCCACCTGCGTTCTCGTGCACGAGTGTTCGAATAAACACGATGCGTTCACCCTTGCGACCCGAGATCTTGGCCCAGTCGTCGGGGTTGGTTGTGTTCGGTAAGTCTTCGTGCTCCTTGAACTCCTGCCGTATCGATTGGGAAAGATCACCGGCCGAAATACCCTTTGCGCCCCCGGCGATCAGTCGCTTGATCGCCAACTTCTTAGCCCTGCGAACGATATTTTCGATCATCGCACCAGAAGCGAAATCCTTAAAGAACAATACGTCTTTGTCGCCATTTTGATAGGTGACCTCTAAAAACCTGTTGCTGTCAGCTTCAACGTACATCTCGTCCACCGTGCGCCCGATTAGTGCTGCCACCGCTGCCCCACGGTTGCCGTGCCCGTAAAAATCGATGTCGACGTCCGCGATTGGCAATTCTTCTGTTAGATAGCGGGCAAATATTTGCCGAGCGGCTGCGGCATCGGGTCGCTCGATTTTGATCTTGACATCGAGACGACCCGGCCTCAAGATTGCTGGGTCGATTAGGTCCTCGCGATTTGTAGCGCCTATCACGATTACATTTCGCAGGCCCTCAACGCCGTCGATCTCCGCCAATAATTGCGGCACAATTGTCGACTCCATATCGGAGGACACACCCGTGCCGCGGGTTCTAAACATCGAGTCCATCTCGTCAAAGAAAATTATTACCGGCCAACCTTCTTCGCTCTTTTCGCGAGCGCGTTGAAACACCAAACGAATTTGTCGCTCGGTCTCGCCAACGTACTTGTTTAATAACTCGGGTCCCTTGATGTTGATGAAGTAGCTACGGCCCTTTTCGCCACCCGTGCTGGCCGCGACCTTCTTTGCCAGCGAGTTGGCGACCGCTTTGGCAATAAGTGTTTTACCGCAGCCTGGCGGGCCGTACAAAAGAATTCCCTTCGGCGCAGGTAGTTGGTGCTCGGCAAAAAGCTCCTGGTGCAAGAACGGGAGCTCGACGGCGTCGGCAATCTGCTCGATCTGTTCGTCGAGCCCGCCAATGTCCAAATACGAAATGTCTGGAACCTCTTCGAGCAGGAGGTGCTCAACCTCTGGCTGATCGATCTTCTCAAGCAATAAATTTGAGCGTGGATCGAGACGCAGCAAATCACCGCTGCGAAGTCTGGCCCCACGCAGCGAATCGGCGAGCTCGCAGATTCGCTCCTCGTCGCCACGACCCGTAATGATCGCTCGCACCCCGTCCTCCAAAACCTCCTTTAACGACACGACCTCACCAGTGGCCTCGGGACTGCGCGCCATGACAATGTTGAGGCTGTCATTGAGCACGACCTCGGAGCCGCGTGCAAGTTGATCCGCATCAATGTCTGGGTTGATGTTGACGCGCATCTTGCGACCGTTGGTCAGCACATCAGCGGTCCCGTCGTCGTTTTTGCCGACGACAATTCCATAACCGGACGGCGGCTGGGTCAATTTTGAAACCTCGTCGCGCAACGAAACGATGCTGTCGCGATATTCGCGCAGGGTATAGGCGAGCTTT
>JAYTUM010000299.1:0-12940 GCA_043744575.1 Acidimicrobiales bacterium
GAGCGCAGCTCCGAGTTCGAGCCGAAGATGAGATCCGCGCGTGTCGCGGTCCATTTAGTTGCTCCGGTAGTCCGGTCGGCGCCTTCGAACAATTCCTGCGAATCATCAGTTGCCTTCCACGACGTGCTCATATCAAGCAAGTTAACGAAAAAATCGTTGGTGAGAGTGCCTGGCCTGCTGGTCAAGACGCCGTTTAGCGAACCGTCGAAATTCGCCCCTAACACACGCATTCCGCCGACAAGCACGGTCATCTCAGGCGCCGTCAACGTCAGCAAATTTGCCTTATCAACGAGCAGTGATTCGGTCGAAACCGTGAACTTCGACTTCAGATAGTTGCGGAAACCGTCTGCCGCGGGTTCGAGGTATTCGAACGATTCAACGTCGGTCTGGCCCTGCGACGCGTCACCTCGTCCGGGAACGAACGGAACCGTCACCTCGTGGCCGGCGGCCTTCACGGCCTTTTCAATACCGACGTTTCCCGCCAGCACAATCAGGTCGGCCAGCGACACCTTGCCTGCTGCCGCCTGAATGTCTTGGAGCGCGCCCAGAACCTTCGCCAGCTGAGTGGGGTTATTGACGGCCCAATCTTTCTGCGGTGCAATGCGGACTCGGGCGCCGTTGGCGCCGCCGCGCTTATCCGAACCGCGGAAAGTCGAAGCCGAGGCCCATGCGGTCGAAACCAGTTCGGCTACCGACAATCCCGAATCGGCGATCTGCGCCTTGAGAGCCGCGATGCCATTGGCGTCAAGGTTTGTCGTCGACGCTGGTATCGGGTCTTGCCAGATGAGATCTTCGGCGGGAATTTCGGGCCCCAGATAGCGGGCCTTTGGTCCCATATCGCGATGCGTGAGCTTGAACCAGGCACGGGCAAAGGCGTCGGCAAACGACTGTGGATCGTTGAGGAAGCGCCGCGAGATCTTCTCGAATTCCGGATCCATCTTTAGCGTTAAGTCGGTTGTCAGCATGGTCGGCTTGTGCATTTTCGATGGGTCGTGCGCATCGGGGATGATTTCCTCGGCGTCTTTAGCGATCCATTGAATGGCCCCGGCCGGGCTGCGTGTCTGCTCCCATTCAAAATTGAACAGGTTCTCGAAAAAGTTGTTGCTCCACAGTGCCGGAGTTTTCGTCCAGGTCACTTCTAAACCGCTTGAGACCGTGTCGCCACCGTGACCAGTGCCGTAGCTGCTGATCCATCCGAATCCCTGGGCTTCGATCGATGCCCCCTCGGGTTCGGGGCCTTTGTGCGATTCGGGCGCGGCGCCGTGCGTCTTGCCAAACGAATGGCCGCCGGCGATCAACGCGACGATCTCTGTGTCGTCCATCGCCATGCGGTTAAATGTGGAGCGGATATCCTTGGCGGCCGACACAGGATCACCGTTGGCCTGCGGTCCTTGCGGATTGACGTAGATCAGACCCATATTGGCTGCGGCCAGCGGCTGGTTCAGATCGCGGTCGCCGGTGAAGCGTTTATCGTCTGCCAGCCATGTGGTCTCGTCGCCCCAGTACACATCTTGGTCCGGTTCCCAAACGTCCGCACGGCCCGCGCCGAAACCAAATGTGCGAAAACCCATCGATTCGAGTGCAACATTGCCTGCGAGAATCATTAAGTCGGCCCACGAGATCTGCTTGCCGTATTTCTGTTTGATCGGCCAGAGCAGGCGACGCGATTTGTCGATGTTGACGTTGTCGGGCCAGCTATTGAGCGGAGCGAATCGTTGCTGTCCGCGTCCACCACCGCCGCGGCCGTCGGCTACCCGGTATGTACCTGCAGCGTGCCAGGTCATGCGGATGAACTGCGGCCCGTAATGGCCAAAGTCGGCCGGCCACCAGTCTTGCGAATCGGTCATCAGCGCGTTGAGGTCGCGCTTCAACGCGCCGTAATCCAGTTTCTTAAACTCTTGGGCGTAGTTAAAACCATCTTCCATTGGGTCAGACAACGAGGAGTGCGACCGCAGAATATTTAAGTCCAACTGGTTAGGCCACCAGTCCTTGTTCTTCGTGCCACTGCTCCCGGAATCATGTTTCACTACCGCCCCCGTGAACGGGCATTCGTTCGCACCATTGTTATCGCTCATCTATTCGACCTTCCTTTTATCTAGTTCGCCCAATCTACTTCGTTTGATTTAACTCTATTCCATCGCGGCCTTGGCGCGCATCTGCAACTCTTCGTCTGTCTTTGTTGGTTTGCTGCGCAACTCAAAGACAACCCTATTAAGCGCTCCCGTAAATGGGAACGGTGCGATGTAGTCGGGAGCGACCGGCGACAATCTGTCGCTCCCCAAGTCCATGCCCATTGACCCGAGCATGCGCATGATCTTCGGGATGTGCGCGCTACCGACATCGACGCCGTCAACTACGAGCGTCACAGTCCCGGAATTGCCTTCGCGATCGAAGCGCGCCCCAAGCTGGTGATCGCCAGGCTTAAGCGCAACGGGTGCGCTGGCGCGCTGATTTTTTCCGAGCGCGTTGTAATAAAAGTGCAACACCGAGTCCTTGATGAACATGCTGTGCCCAATGTTGTGACCGCCTCGCGCGTAGATAACCCCATTAGTGTTTTCGCCGACAGTTACGTCGGCGGTAATTGTCCACGCCCTGCCGCTAAGCATCGGGCAGGCATCAGCAGGGATGTGCGCGATCGGCGGATAGTAGGTATAGGTGTTGCCGTAATGCGGCGAGCCCAGGCGAGCCTTGCCGCCGAAGATCTCGATGCCTCGGTCGTCAAGTGGGAGCACGCCGTACTTCTCGGCCTGCTCCCACCACAACGCCACCATCCGTTGCAAACGCTCGGGCTCTTTCGACGAGAGATCGTGCATCTCCGAGAAGTCTTCTTCAATCTTGTACAAGCCCCAGGTGTCGTCTTCGTAGGCGACGCCCTGATCGTGAAAAGTCACCGCCTTCCAGCCGTCTGACCAGATCGCGCGATGCCCCATCATCTCGAAATACTGCGGACCACGTGCGACCTTGCTTGTTGGGCCAGCGAAACTTGCGGCCAGACTCTCGCCGTGCATCGGCATCTGCTCGTGGCCGTTGACAACTTTCGGCATCGTCACACCGAGTGCCTCGTAGATAGTCGGGGCGATGTCGGAAATATGGCAAAACTGTGGGCGAATCGCGCCAGGGTCGGCGATGCCCTTTGGCCACTTGATCACGAGCGAGTCGCGAATGCCGCCGCCGTAGGTCTGCGACTTGTACCAACGGCTCGGAGTGTTGCCGACCTGCGACCAACCCCACGGGTAATTGGAGTGCGCATTTTTGGTTCCGATGTCGTCGAGACGCGTCGCCACGATCTCATCCACGTTCTCCCACTGGGCGTTGAAGAAACTGAACTCGTCGAGCACGCCCTGCGGGCCGCCTTCGCGGCTCGCGCCGTTGTCAGAAAGCAGAACGATGATTGTGTTGTCGGCGATTTTGCGCTCCTCAAGAAATTTCAGAAGGAGACCGATCTGGTCATCGGTGTGGTCGAGCATCGCCGCGAACGCCTCTTGCAGCCGACACGAAAATAGTTTTTCGTTGACCGTCAACTCCTCCCACGGTTTGACGCCGGGATTGCGCGCCGCGAGGGTCGTGTCGGGCGGGATGATGCCCATCTCCTTCTGCCGCGCGAAAACCCTGTCGCGGTGCACGTCCCAACCTTCGTCAAACTTGCCCCGCCACTTTGCCAAGTAATTGTCTGGGGCATGGTGCGGAGCGTGTTGGGCGCCAAACGCCAAATACAAATAGAATGGGCGGTCTGGGCGCACCGATACCAAATCGCGAATCCATGTTGTCGATTGATCGATGAGGTCTTCCGTAAGGTGATAGCCCTCATCTGGCGTGCGTGGCGGCAAGATGTGTTGGTTGTCGCGCGTAAGTTCTGGGAAGAACTGATCTGTCTCGCCGTTGAGAAAACCATAGAAGCGATCGAAACCCTTTTGCAGCGGCCAGTTAGTGTGCGGCCCAGCGGCGGAGCACTCTTCCATTGGTGCAAGGTGCCACTTGCCTGCGCACAGCGTGGCGTATCCGTGCGTGCGCAAAACTTCGGCGATCGTCGCTGCGGCAGGAGTGATTCCGCCGCGCATATTCGGGAAGCCAGTGTTCCAATTAGAGACTCCGCGCATTCCGACGGAGTGATGGTTGCGCCCCGTGAGGAGCGAGGCGCGCGACGGCGAGCACAATGCGGTGGTGTGAAAACCCGTGAAACGCAATCCGTCGGCCGCAAGGAGATTGATGTTCGGGGTATCGATTTCGCTGCCAAAGCAATTCGGGTGCGCAAACCCCATGTCGTCGAACACGATGGTGATCACGTTCGGGCCGTTCAGCCCGTCCGGCAACTGTGGCCAGGAAGGGGTTGAGTCGGCGTACGTCTTGTTGATGGTCCCCGTGAAATCTCTCTCGTACTCGTTCACAAAACTCCCGCTAGATCGGCGTCAACTTGACACACTATATGTTTTGTCATAGGGTATGTCAAAACATTGAACTGGGCCAGTTGGGTTAAAACTATTTGAACCAAAGAAGGGGGAAGCATGAGCGAGACTGCCGAACGGAACCGGGCTGTGCGCAACGAGGCCGCGCAAGGCGCTGCCGACCCGCCGCGCATCAAGCACAAATACGGTCGCATTATCCTCAACTACGCGGCGAGGCTGGCCAAATGGCCGATCGCAGACGACGGCCCGATCTACATGGTCAACTTGATGAAGTACCACGAGGTCGCCAAGTACGACGGACTCACCGCTTAGCCGATGTCGCTCAGTCTCGAATCATCTACGGCGGGCGGAGACGGCCGAAACCTGCGCCGCGATCGCAATCGCCAAGATATCGTCGACGCTCTACTCGCACTTTACGAGAGCGGCGAGATCGAAGTCAGTGCCGCGCAGATCGCCAAGCGCGCCGATTTGTCGGAGCGCTCGCTGTTCAGGTACTTCGTCGACGTCGACGACCTCTACCGCGCCGCGTTCGACGCCCAATTCGAACGCATCAAGAGTTTTGCAAAAATTTCGGCCTTCGGCTACGGCGCATTTCACGAAAAGGTCGAGAACTTCGTAGCGCAGCGATTGCGATTGTTCAATGCCGTTGGCAATATTGGACGGGCTTCTCGCGCGCTTGCTCACCGCAACCCCATGATCCAAGATCTTCTGCACAAAAGCAGACTCGACCTGCGTCAGCAAACCGTGCGCCACTTTCGATCCGAGCTCGCCGAATTGCCAAAGGCTGAGCGGGTTGGTGCGGTGGCCGCAATCGAGGTGCTGTGCTCCTACGAATCGTTCGACCTAATGCGTCGCGACCAGGGACTTTCGGCAGCGGCTACGAAATCTGCTCTCACGGCAGTCATCAGCAAAATATTCAACTAGTTATCGGAGGCAACAATGAAAGTACTGCGCACCCCAGACGAGCGATTCAAAAATCTGCCCGAATACAGCTTCGCGCCCAATTACGCGGAGATTTCCGACCTCGACGGCGGTGTGTTGCGCGTTCATTACCTCGACGAAGGCCCACGAGATGCAAACCCAATTCTGTTAATGCACGGCGAGCCAAGTTGGTGCTTTTTGTACCGCAAGATGATCCCGCTGCTGGTCGCCGCCGGTCATCGCGTCGTCGCGCCAGACCTGGTTGGCTTTGGCCGCTCAGATAAGCCGACCCAAAGGAGCGACTACACGTACGCGCGCCATGTTTCGTGGATGAGCGAGTTGTTGTTCGACAAAATAAGTTTGCGCCACGCAACTTTTTTTGGTCAAGACTGGGGCGGGCTGATCGGCCTTCGGTTGGTCGCGGCCGCACCAGAGCGTTTCGATCGGCTCGTACTAAGCAACACCGGACTGCCGACGGGCGACCGCAAGCCATCGGATGCATTTATGGCCTGGCAACATTACTCACAAACTTCTAAGAGCTTCCCAATCGGCAACATCGTCAACGGTGGCTGCACCACCAAATTGTCTGCCGATGTGATCGCCGCCTACGACGCGCCGTTTATCGACGATACATTCAAGGAGGGCGCCAGAATATTCCCAGCGCTGGTGCCGACTTCGCCGAGAGACCCCGCTCACAACGACAACACCATCGCCTGGGGCGTTCTATCCAAGTTCGAGCGGCCGCTATTGTGTGCATTCGGCGACAGCGACCCGGTTACCACGGGCGGCGAAGGCGTGTTCGTGCGCAATGTTCCAGGGGCGAAGGGCCAGCCCCACACCACGGTCACTGGTGGCGGCCACTTCATTCAAGAAGATAAGCACTCCGAGATCAGCGCGATCATCAACACTTTCATCGCCGCCACGCCGATCAAATAACGACTTCGGTTTTCCGGCAATTCGTAAGGGCAATACGCTTGCGGCGTGCGCCGATCGCTCCTATTCTTCGCGGCTTTAACCGCGACCGTTTCTGGCGCGTGCTCACCGCCTAACAGCGCCGCACAACGCCAAGAAACTCAAGCGCCGATGAGCGCTCCGATCACCACTGCCACGGGCGTCACCGCAACAAGCACCTCGACAACTGTTGACACTTCCCGCCACCTGAGTTTCGCCTTCACCGGCGACGTGCTCACCCACACGCCGATCATCAACCAGGCCAAGCGAAATGCGCTGCGGCTAAACGCCGCATCCAGGTCGGAAAGCCCCACAGACTACGAGTATGTGTTTGACCCAATGTTCGCGCGAGTCACTAAATTGATCAGCGAAGTCGATTTGGCGATCTGCCACCTTGAGACCCCGATCGCGCCAAAGGGCGAAGCGCTCTCGACGTTTCCGTTCTTTGGGATTCCGTCGCAGATCACCACCGCGATTGCCAATGCCGGCTTTGACCGCTGTTCGACGGCCAGCAACCACGCCTACGACCGGGGAATCGACGGCATCGACGCCACGATCAGCGCGCTGGCGGCCAGCGGATTAGGACAGTCGGGGATGGCCCACCTTCCAGATGACATTGAACCGAAGGTGATCACGATCAATGGCGTAAAACTCACGCACCTCTCGTACACGTTTGGCTACAACGGCTTGCACCTACCCGACGATCAACAGTGGCGCTCGGCGGTCATCGACCCGAGTCGAATTCTGCGCGACGCCAAGACTGCCCGCGAGTTGGGAACCGAAGTCGTGATCGTCAGCATGCATTGGGGCAACGAACGGGACTCGCACGCCAACTCGATCCAGAAAGCGATCGCCGAACAACTCACCGCCTCGGGACTCATCAACCTGCTCGTAGGTCATCACGCCCACGTCGTGCAACCAATCGTTCAACTCAACGGCGTTTGGGTGTTTTACGGACTTGGCAACGTACTTTCAAACCTGCCGACCGACGATCGCTGGCCGGCTAACTCGCAAGACGCCGTCATCGCGACGATCAACATGACGATCACGAGTTCTGGCAAGGTAGTCGTCGAGCGTCCCATCGTGCACCCGACATGGGTTGACAAAGATCAAGGCTGGGTGATAAGGCCAGTCCTCGAAGATTTAGCCGACGCAAATGTTGCGCCGGGCACCAAGGCCGTGCTCAAGATTTCCCTCGCGCGTACGGCCAAGGTACTTGGCGAATACTTTCCTAAATAACTTAAATTGCTTCTGGTCCCTCTTCGCCGGTGCGAATTCGCACAACGCGTGAAACTTCGGTGATCCATACCTTTCCATCACCGATTTTGCCGGTTCCGGCGGCCTTAACCAAAGCGTCGACGACCTTGTCGACGATTGCTTGATCGACCAATATGTCGAGACGCACCTTGGGCACGAGATCGACTTTGTATTCTGCGCCTCGATATGTTTCGACGTGACCACCCTGCCGGCCAAAGCCGCGGGCCTCGGTAACGGTTATGCCGTTAACTCCGGCCGCTTTGAGGGCGTCCTTGATCTCGTCGAGTTTGAATGGCTTGACAATCGCTGTGATCAGTTTCATCTCAAACTCCCTTTTGCTCGTTAGAACTTAGTGTGTTGTTAGACATCAGTGCGCCCCCGCAAATTCTGGGTACGCGTAGACACCCATTTCCGGAATATCGAGACCTTGAATCTCATCCTCGGCCGACGAACGAATGCCGCCCTTCGTGTACTTGTTCTGAAGTTTGAAGAACGTGTACGAGAGCAGACCGTTGACGACGATGATCACGCCCGCGCCAAGCGCCTGAGCGCCGAGTTGACCCCAGTCTCCCTTGATGATGCCGCTGACGCCGGTCGACCCTGAACCATTCCAGCCCGCGCCGTAACTGCCGTTGGCAAAGATGCCGACCGCGAGCACTCCA
Organism: Acidimicrobiales bacterium; assembly: GCA_043744575.1. Lineage (GTDB taxonomy): Bacteria > Actinomycetota > Acidimicrobiia > Acidimicrobiales > Ilumatobacteraceae > UBA3006. The sequence continues at coordinate 8,195 of JAYTUM010000299.1, forward strand.
ACGACGCCGCACACTCCGTGGACCGAGATGGCTCCAACCGGGTCGTCGATCTTCAATTTTCTCTCTACAAAGAAAACCGATTCAATTACGAGCACTCCTGCGAGGATGCCGATTACCGCGGCTGCCCACGGCGCAACAAATGCGCACGGCGCCGTGATCGCCACGAGGCCGCCCAACATTCCGTTGGCCATCATCGCCGGGTCGGGCTTGCCAGTGCGCTTGGTGATCCACATCATCGCAGTGATGGCGCCGAAGGCTGCGGCGATTGCCGTATTCGCGGCGGCCGTTGCGAACTGCACGTCGGTTGCGGCGAATGTGCTTGCGGCATTAAATCCGAACCAACCGAACAGCAAGATCAAGGTACCGAGCATCGCCATTGGGATGTGGTGACCTGGCATCGCTCGTGGCTTACCATCCTTGTCGAATTTGCCAATGCGCGGTCCAAGCACGATTGCGCCCGTAAGCGCGGCGACTCCACCGACTGCGTGTACGACGCCGGATCCGGCGAAGTCAACATAACCGGCGCCAAGCGACATCGAACTCCAGGTGCGTGCCAACCAACCGCCGCCCCATGTCCACGCCGCGATGATCGGGTAATACACGGAGCCGCAGAACAGACCCCAGGCTACGAAACTCTTCCACTTCCAGCGCTCGGCCATCGAGCCTGTTGGGATAGTCGCCGTGGTGTCCATGAACGCGACCATATACAAGAAGAAGCCGAGTACTGCGGGCGTAATTGCCTTTCCGGAAAGCGCCCAACCTCCCTGCCATAAAAATATCCAGTCGCCGCTACCGATCAGGGCCTTTCCGACTGGCGCGGTCATTCCGAAAGCCGAGTACGAAAACCCGCCGAAGGCAAACGCGAATCCGACAAAGAAGAAGCCGATGAATCCGAGGCCGAACACCGCGAAGTTGGTGCTGACAACGTGGGCTGCGTGCTTAGCCCGACAAAAACCGGTCTCGACCAATGCGAAACCGGCCTGCATGAATATCACCAGCGCTGCGCCGATGACGATCCACATAAGGCTAATCTGCTGGCCAAGAATGACAACTGGGTCATCCTCGGACACCGTGACTTGCGCAAAATTATGAAATAACTCTTTCAATTTTTTCTCCTAATGAGTAAGGCGGTGCCAGATAGCAACGCAGAACGGCCACCATTTCTGTTCGGAGGCGCCATTGCAACCAAACTGGTGCGAATAATAGGCGACCAAGGTTTCGAGAGTGTCTACGAATTGTTTCGGGAGTGTATTTATATTTTTTGTTAAAGTAGTAAGCACGATGTCGCGCACAATGGAACTTGCCCATGGCCGCTAAGTGCAAAACGCGCTCGCCGCTCGAGGCCAGCAGAGTTGTCTGCTATCTCTCGCAATGGGTCGGTGAGGTCGGCATGTGCCAGTGGTGCAACTCCGAGATATGTAGCGTCCGTCGCCGCACCTGGTGCTCCGACAAATGCGGCCGAGCTTGGCAAAGAGAACACATCTGGCGTTTCGCGCGCTCCGCCGCCAAACGTCGCGCCAAGTATCGCTGCACGCGAGAAGACTGCGGCGCCGCGCGGCGCGACTGCGAGGTCAACCATATTGCGCCCCGCGAGGGCCACGGTTATGGCCCTGGCTGCCATCATCACTTGCTTCAAGATGCCGACGGCAACGGCGGGTTAGAGGTGTTATGCCACGCTCACCATGCCGAGATCACCGCTGCGCAAGCCACTACACGGGCGGTCAAACGCCGCGAGAATGCCGCGCAAGCGGCAGCCAAGTTAGAGAGTATGTAAATATCTAGACGTGGCATTTCGTGACGGCGATGGATGGGTGGACTGCGACTGCGGCCACCGTCATTGGGGTCTGCACGGCGCTGCCGGCCTATTGCTGGTGCGCCGCGACCAAAGCGAACCGTTCGTGCTGTTGCAACTTCGTGCCACCTGGACTCACGGCGGCGGTACTTGGGCCTTACCGGGCGGCGCGCTAGACAGCCACGAGGATTCTGTGAGCGCGGCTGCGCGCGAAGCATCTGAAGAGGCAGGCGTTGACGCCAACGACTTTCGCGTTCGCGATGTATTTTCAGACGACCATGGCTCGTGGCGCTACGACACCGTTATCGCCCACTGCCACGGCGACGCGGGAGCGTTCGCCGCTAACGCTGAATCAGAAGACTTGCGCTGGGTGCTGCTCGCCGAGGTTGCCGATTTCGAATTGCACAGTGGCCTCGCGGCAGCCTGGCCGCAACTGCATATGCGCGTGCTAGCCACCCTTGTTTGACTGGGGTGGCTTAGCGAGGCTATTTCAATTGGGCCGCGTCAGCCCAGCAAGAATGCGTGCCGCTGCTGATGCGCTCGGGTAGTTCGATTGTCGTAACGGGGCCGTCGCCAACATTTTGAGCGTCGAAAATTAGGCACGCCGACGAATCGCTGTTGAGGTCGGTCGTAAAGGTCACCAAATAGCCGTCGTCTTCGACCAGGTCTTTGTCACCGGCGTCGCCGCGCGGCGCCATCACGACCTCGCTGCCGAAAACGCCTTCGTCAAAACGAAACTTCTCTTCCCGACCAGTTACAACATCGTGCTTGATCAGACCGTCGAACAAGAACCATCCCTTTACCGGAATCGCGCTGTAGACGTAGCGGTACGGGCGACCCAGGCGGCGCATGTTGATCATTCCGAACTCGGTGATCGTGTCGGATAACGGGCCTTCACGAACTGCCCCCGTGCGCATGTTCAGTCGCCAGCGGTACGGGCGCGACTCGAGCGCGTGCAGGTCTAGAAAGCGAAACATCTTGGCGTTGGCATCGGCGCCTGGAGAGATCGAGGGCGACGGGTTGTACTCAAAGTAACCGTCGAGCACGATCTCGTCGCCATCTTCGTAGGCGTTTATCCAGTGCAACACGAACGTTGATTCGCACTCGAACCACTTGATCTCGCTGCTCGCTCCATGGCGGGGTATCACGCCGATGCGCATCGGCATTTCGCGGTGATACTTCGTCGCGTAAATGTCGCGCTTCATCAATTCTTCGTCCCAATACAGCGGACAGTCGTTGAGGATCGAATAGTTCTCAGTAATCGCCATGTCGTGCGGCAGTCTGGCGCCCGGCAAATCAATCTCGACGTAGTGCACGAGTTCGCGCGCCGCATTGACGACGCCGTAGTGCATGAACGGCGCCGTAGTTTGGTAATTGAAGAACAGCAACTCGCCGGTGCGCTCGTCTACTTTGCTGTGAGCCGAGACACCAGCGCTCGGAAAATCGCCACCCCACGACTCGCGACCCAAGTCGGTGAGCGTCAGCGGGTCGAGGCGATACATGTCGCCGCACTGATAAAAACTAGTTAGCGCGACACCGTTGTGTACCACCACATCGGTGCTTGAGGCGTCTTTCATTCGCGTGCGCGCACCCCAGCCATCGCTGCGCTTGGCGATTTTCGGCAGCTCGGCAAGCCCGGCCCACAGCGGGCCACCGTGCTCAACCTCGGCAGCGAGACCCTGCGTGCGAATGAACCGATTGCGATATTCGGCAGCGCCGTTATTAAACGACATCATGTGCAACATGCCGTCGCCGTCGAATGGGTGGTAGCGCTCGAGCGACGGCATCAGCGGGTTTTCGGTGTTACGCAAATAGACGCCGCTGAGTTCGGTGGGTATTTCTCCGATCACCTTGAGATTCGTCGCGTCGCGCTCTTTTGTTTGCGGGCGCCAGGCCCCGGTGCGATACGGGTGGTCATCGTCGGCGGGCAGGTATGTAGGGAAGCTGTTCACAACCGAACTAGACATCGCAATCACCCCCACGCATTCTCTAAATGCCTGCCCCACATTAGGCTTGCGCCATGACTATTGAAGCAACCCGCACCCAGACCTACCTCGACGACCGCGCCCACGTGTTTCACTCGTGGTCGGCCCAAGGCACGCTCGACCCAGTCGAGATCGCTGGCGGCCTCGGCTCATACTTTTGGGATTCGACGGGCAAAAAATATTTGGACTTCTCGAGCCAACTCGTCAACCTCAATATTGGACACCAGCACCCCAAACTAGTCGCCGCGATTCAAGAGCAGGCGGCCAGGCTGTGCACGGTCGCCCCACCATTTGCTAACGCCGCGCGCAGCGAAGCCGCGCGCCTAATCACTGAACTCGCGCCAGGCGACCTGAACATGGTGTTCTTCACCAACGGTGGCGCCGAAGCCACAGAGAACGCCGTGCGCATGGCGCGCTTACATACCGGTCGCCACAAAATTATGACGACCTATCGCTCCTACCATGGCTCGACCTCGACCGCGATCGCGCTGACAGGCGACCCGCGCCGCTGGCAAAACGAGACGGGCACTTCTGGCGCCGTCAAGTTCTGGGGCCCGTACGCGTATCGCTCGGCGTTTCACTCGGCAAACGAAGAGCAAGAGTGTCAGCGCGCGCTGCAGCATCTCGAAGATGTATTGATGGTCGAAGGCCCGCAGACCGTGGCGATGATCGGGCTCGAGACCGTGGTCGGCACAAACGGCATTCTCGTGCCCCCAGCCGGATACCTGCAGGGTGTGCGCGATCTTTGCGATCGCTATGGCATCGTGATGATGGTCGATGAGGTCATGGCCGGATTCGGGCGCTGCGGCGAGTGGTTCGCCGTCAATCATTGGAATGTCACGCCCGACTTGATCTGCTTCGCCAAGGGCGTCAACTCTGGCTACGTTCCGCTCGGCGGCGTAATCATCAGCCAGAAGATCGCCGACACGTTTAAGGATCGCGCATACCCCGGCGGTCTGACCTACAGCG
>JAYTUM010000300.1:0-3273 GCA_043744575.1 Acidimicrobiales bacterium
TGGTGTTTGACAAGCCAGAGTGGCGTCAGGTTGTCGTCGAGACGATCAGCTACGTGCTGAGCGAATTACGCCACGAAGACGGCGGTTTTTTTAGCGCCGAAGACGCCGACTCGCTAGACGACAACGGCCATAGCCATGAGGGTCACTTTTATGTCTGGAGCGAGGCCGAAATTGCCGAAATCGTGCCGGCTGATATTTTGCCGGCAACGCTCGCGTGGTATGAAATTACCGGCCACGGCAACTTTGAGGGCAGCAATATTCCTTCACGCCTAAACCATCGCGGCAATTTGCTTAGGTCGCCAGATGTCGAGCGCGCGCGAGCGTTGCTACACGCCGCGCGAACCAGACGCGCGCGACCAGGCCTTGACAACAAGATCATCACGGAATGGAACGGGTTGATGCTATCGAGCCTGGCTCAGGCCGCCGCCGCCTATCACCGCGCTGACTGGCTCGAGGCGGCGAGCAAAAACGGCGAGTTTTTGTGGCGCGAATTGCGCGACGACCACGGTCGCTGGATGCGCAGTTGGCAGCAAGACGGGTCTCCCCGCGCTAGACACACCGCCTTAGCCTGTGATCTGGCTGCGGTTGTCGACGCCTTCACTCGCCTAGGTGAGGCCAGCGGCAGGAGTGTGTGGTTCACGCGCGCGCGCGCAACAGCCGACCAGCTACTTGATCACTTCTGGGACGCGACAAACGGCGGGTTATTTACTACGCCTGACGACGGGGAGCAGCTAATTGTGCGCCAAAAAGACTTGCTTGACAACGCCACCCCGTCTGCGAACTCGTCGGCCGCCTTGGCGCTATACCGCCTGGGAGCTCTCACAGGCGAATCGCGTTACGAGCAGATTGCAGATCAGATTTTGTTGTTGCTCGGCCACGTCGCCAACAGCGCCACGAGCGCGTTTGGCCACCTGCTGGCCGCGGTGCACTTTCGCAATGTCGGCGTCACCGAAATTGTCGTCGCCGGAGACAGGCCAGACCTCGTTGAATTCGTCCAAAAGCATTGGCTACCGACAGCCGTGATCGCTTGGGGCGAGCCATTCGACTCGCCACTGTGGCAGGACCGAACCGGCGAACGCGCCTACGTGTGCCGCAAATACGCGTGTCAGGCGCCGTCGTCGACGATCAATGAACTTACGGAATCGTTGCGTCTCGCTCTCAATTAAATTCGCGGCGGTGATGTACTTAACATTCTTGCCTACCAGTTTTTCCTACCAGTTTTGATAATGGATAATTTTATTAGCAGTACGACGCTCTCGAGAAGCACTCGTACCCAAGCTTGAGTCGGCGTCAGGCACATGGTCATTCTCCGCGCTGCTCGCCCATCCCAGCGCAATCGCGCCGATCAACTGCAAGTTGTCGGGCACGCCGAATTCGCTACGCAATTGATCCGCGCCATTGAACACGGCGAAAAAGAGCGCGCCCAGGCCAGCGTCCTCGATCGCTAGAAGCATCGTCATGACGCTAAACGCCGCGTCGACTGTCCAGTACGGGGTTGGCCAAGCATCTGTGCCAGCGCCAAGACCCGTTGCCGCCTTGTCCGATTCCGAATATCGGGCGACATAAGCGTCGGGGTCGGCAAACGCCACGGCGATGACTGGCGCGCTAAACAATTGCGGCCAGCGAAAACTCTCTCGACGTGACATATTGAAAGTTGCGTTCCAGAACTTGGCAACGTGTTCACCCTGCAATATCAACAGGTGCCAGCCCTGCGTTTTGCCAGCCGACGGCGCACGCGCCGCCAGGTCAACTATTTTTTCGATTACTTCAGGTTCAATTGCTCGAGTTAAAAACGAGCGGGTCATTCGTCGTCCGCAGACTACGTCGCCGAACTCCACGAATGTGGCTCTAGTGTTTGCCGAGCTTGGCCAGCGACTCGGCCATCGTCCATCCATGAACGATCAACACGCCGCCCTTAGAGATGTTTACGCAGGAAAACTGCTGGGAGACGTCTGGCGAAACCTTCTCTGGCTTTGACGTGTCGTGATCAAGAAAACCGCTGTGCCCGTCCTTCTTGACAACGAAATTCTGATCGTCGTAATGGGCATCGACACCGAAACGGCGGGCTAACCGCTTGCCCCAAGCGCGCTCTTCCCCGACGGCTTTATGCCCAGGGCGAGGTATTAAATCCGACAGGGGCTTAAACGCTTCGAGTGCGCCCGCTTCAAGGAAACGCGAACCGATTACGACATCTTCGTCGGGAAACGCCATCAGAGCACGGTGATAGGCCTCACCCATCAGCCCCTTGAGCACCGAATCGCGCTTGCCGGTGCGCTTAACGCTCAACACCCCAAGCAACACGCACGGCGTGCCGCCAATGCGCTCAAGGGTCGAAAACGTGAAGCCGTGCAGCTTGCCGTCGATGTGCGCACTAGTGAACAGCACCCAGTCACCCTTGGCCTTCGAAATAGCCCCAATGCCGAATGACCCGCCCATCGCAGCCAAGTCGTCAAGTTCGGTGTCTGTTAACGAGGCGCAATCACGAGTGTCGACTACAACTGACATACCTATATTGTGCCAGCAAAAAACCTCTTTCAGACGGGCTAAACATTTTGAACGCTTGGCCCCGTTGGGCGACTAGTCGCCAGCCGCTAGGCAATTGTGCCGATCGTTAGGCAATATAGACGGCGTCACCGAACACATGCCGAAGTTGGCCAATCGCGCGATCGATATTGACATTGAACTCCGAACCGAGTTGAACTACTTTGTCTTCCGCCAGGTGCACAAACACTGGCGCGTCGCCGGGGTGCTCGCGCAGGATGGCCTGCAATTCGGCGATCAACTTTTCGGTCATCGCTCGAGCCGTGAACTTAAGATGCAGCACTTCTCGTCCGACTCGCAAGCCCTCCAGCACCGTGATGTCTGAAGCCATAAATGCGACGCGGGATTCGTCGCGCCTGTCGAGGCGCCCGCGTACAGCTACGATCAAGTCGTCAGCCAGCTGATGGCCGTGTTTTTCTAGGGTCTTGGGAAACACGGTGACCTCAATCGAACCGTGCAAGTCTTCGAGAACAAATGTCGCCATCTGCTCGCCTTTGCGGGTGTACTTGCGATTCAATGCGCTGATAATGCCTCCGATAGCGAAGAATGCGCCGTCCTCGCGGTCGTCCGCCTCACTGATGCTGCAATCGACGCGTCGACGCAGCGAACCTTCGATGCCCATCAGCGGGTGATCAGAAACGTATAGGCCGAGCATTTCCTTTTCGAATTTCAGCTGCTCGCTCTTCTCAAATTGCACATTAGGAATGTCGAGTCGCTCGCTAAAACCGATCA
>JAYTUM010000301.1:0-3268 GCA_043744575.1 Acidimicrobiales bacterium
TGTCGTCGGCCCGAGCGCGGTCGTCGGAATCCTTCATAAATCTTGGTACCTCGCCAGTTGGCGGCTCTGTCCAATGCGGCAATTGATCGGTGTCTGCCGCGCCAAACGAAATAGCGGGCGAACTGTCGTCGTCGTCAGAAAAACGTACGACACCGAACTCGTCGCCAAAATCAATCGTCGGGTCTTTGATGCGATCGCGGCCGGCCGATGAATCTTCTCTATTAGTGTCGTCGCTCATTGTGCTGTCCCCTTTTTATCTATTCACACTTCAAGTAGTTCTTGCTCTTTTCTTGATAACGCCTTCTCGACGCCTTCTACATTTTCGTGAGTGATCTTTTCGAGTTCTTTTTCGGCGCGCTCCAATTCATCCTTCGAGATTTTGCCGTCTTTCTCGGCAGTATCTAAAAGTTTGCGCGCATCGCGACGCACGTTACGCAAGGCCACGCGACCATCTTCGGTCATGTTCTTAACGACCTTGACGTACTCTTTGCGACGCTCTTCGGTGAGCATCGGAAAACTGATTCGGATAACGACCCCGTCGTTACCCGGAGTGACGCCGAGGTCACTGGCCTGAATTGCCTTCTCAATCGCGGGGATCGACCCGCGATCGTGGGGCTTGACTAGCAGCGAGCGTCCGTCTGGAACCTGAAATGTGGCCAGCTGCACAAGAGGCACCGTGGCGCCGTAATATTCAACGGGTAATCTTTCGACCAGCGACGAAGTCGCTCGCCCGGTTCTTACCGATAAAAACTGAGATTGCACATGCTCTAAAACCTTGGACATTCCGTCCATTGCTTCTAACAGGGTCTCTTCAATCACCCAACCATCGTACCTATTTGCGCGCCTCTGAGTATGGACTTGATGTTGCCCTGCTCCAAGAGGTTGAACACGACGATTGGGATGCTGTTGTCGCGACAGAAAGTGATCGCCGTGCTGTCCATGACCTTGAGACCCTTGTTGATCACGTCGAGATAGCTGATGTTGGTGAAGCGGGTCGCGGTTGGATCTGTCTTTGGGTCCGCCGTGTAGATGCCGTCGACGCCAGAGTGCGTGCCCTTCAGAATCGCCTGCGCCGAGAGCTCGGCGGCGCGCAATGCTGCGGCGGTGTCGGTTGTGAAAAATGGGTTTCCGGTGCCGCCGGCGAGAATTACGACTCGTCCCTTTTCGAGGTGGCGCTCGGCGCGGCGGCGAATGTATGGCTCGGCCACCTTGGGCATTTCGACAGCCGTCATTACGCGGGAGTGCTGCCCGGCATTTTCGAGCGCGTCTTGCAACGCCAGGGCATTCATCACTGTGGCGATCATGCCCATGTAGTCGGCCTGAGCCTGATCCATGCCCTGGCCCGCGCCCTTGATGCCGCGCCAGAAGTTGCCCCCACCTACTACGACGGCGATATCGGTGCCGAGTTCGCTGCGCGTGTCGCGTAACTCGACGGCTATCTGATTAAGCACTGCGGCGTCCAGGCCGAAACCAGATGGCTCAGCAAGCGCCTCGCCCGATAATTTCAATACCACTCGCTTCCAACGCGGTGCGGTTGCGGAAGTTGTTAGAGCCATGCAGCGTCAGCCGATGTGAACCTGGGCGTAGCGAACGATTTTGGCGGCGCCGATTACCTGCGCCACCGACATCTTGTCGTCTTTGGCGTACGGCTGCTCAAGCAACGCGACGTCTTTGAGAAAGCCCTGAATACGACCATCCACAATTTTGCCAATTGCGGCTTCTGGTTTGCCTTCGTTGCGGGTCAGAGTCTCAAGTGTTGCTCGCTCTGCGGCAACAACCTCGGCTGGCACGTCGGCTTTGCTCAAGTACCGTGGTCTGGCGAAGGCGATGTGGACCGCAACATCGTGAGCCAATTCTTGCGTTGCCCCGCTCATCTCAATTAGCACCGCGTTAACGCCGCGGCCGCCCTGAACGTGTAGGTACGAATCGATGACATTGCCCGCTGCTGCCTCGAAGCGCACAACCTCGCCGAGATCAATCTTCTCTTTGAGCACAATCTTGAGGTCTTCAAGTTGCGCATTTCGTTCGGCGACGGCTGCCTCATTTTTGGCCACGACCAACTTGACGAGCGCCTCGGCCTCGGTCTTGAACTGATCGGAGCCGGCGACGAAGTCTGTCTCGCTGCGCAGTTTGACAATTGCGCCGACATTGCCCGAAATGTCGAGAGCGACTAATCCCTGAGCGTTTTCACGGTCATCGCGCTTTGCGCTAGCGGCGAGGCCCTTCTCGCGCAACCACTGCTTCGAAGCCTCGATGTCGCCATCGTTGTTTTCTAGAGCCTTTTTACAATCCATCATTCCTGCGCCGGTTGATTGGCGAAGTGTTTGTACATCTTTGGCGGTAAACGACATCGTGATCAGTTCTCCGTCACAACGGCGGCGGCCTGAGCCACCTTGGCATCGCGTTGAAGCTGCGACTCGGCGGCCTGACGGCGCGCGTCTTCTTGAGCGGCGTCGAATGCAAGTTGCTCTTGGGCGTTTCGCGTAGCGGTTGGCGCTGGCGCCGGGCTAGTCGCGCGTGGATTTGTCTTTTCGGCGATAAAGCGACCTTCTGTGACGGCCTCGCAAATTACGCGACACATCAACTCATTGGCTCGAATCGCGTCGTCGTTGCCTGGGATCGGGAACGCAATGATGTCTGGATTGACGTTGGTGTCAACGACTGCGACCACGGTGAGACCCAGTTTGTTGGATTCGGTGACGGCGATGTGCTCCTTGACGGTGTCGAGAACGAACACGATCGTTGGGCGCTTAGACATATTGCGAATGCCCGAGAGGTTCTTTTCAAGTTTGACGAGTTCTCGGCTGATTAACAGCGCTTCTTTTTTAGGCATGATTTCAAATTCGCCCGTGTCGCGCATGCGCTGGTACTCCTGCATTTTGCCGACGCGCTTTGAGATCGTGTCGAAGTTGGTGAGCATGCCACCCAACCAACGCTCGTTAACATACGGCATGCCGCACTTCTCAGCAAAGTTCTTGACCGGGTCTTGCGCCTGCTTCTTGGTGCCGACGAACAAAACCGTGCCGCCGTTAGCGACTGAGTCGCGCACGAACTTGTAAGCAGACTCGACGCGATCGAGAGTCTGTTCGAGATCGATGATGTAGATGCCGTTGCGCTCACCGAAAATGAAACGCTTCATTCGTGGGTTCCAACGATGGGTTTGGTGTCCAAAGTGAACACCTGCCTCGAGCATCTGACGCATACTGACGATTGCCATGACTGTCTCCTCTCCTGTGGTTGTTTCACGAACCTCGGCGCCGAAGCGACC
>JAYTUM010000302.1:0-3262 GCA_043744575.1 Acidimicrobiales bacterium
ATCGTGGCTAACGGTCTCCCCGAGTCGACCTCATTCCACATTGATTCGGTGTCAACTCCGTACTGAGCCACGATCGCGGTCAGCGGCTCGCGATTTCGCAAGTTGCCATTTGACGTGTGGCGGTAATCGTAGATGGCGTGATGCATCTCGAGAAATTTGTCGGGCTGAGTATCGCGCACGGCAATGCTGGCCTGCAGCGCCACGATGCCTGAGTCATCTTCGGGTCGGTCCCAAATGTCTGATTTTAATTCGTCTAAGTCCGGCTGGCCTAGGCAAAATGGCGTGAACTCAACTTGCCAGTCGGCGCCACCCTTAAGACCCCAGTAAACGTGGTCGTGCACGATGCGACCCCACGGGCACCGGTAGTCGTAGGTAAGTGCGAAAGAGCGCGTCATCTGCCTACAAACTAGCGAGGGCGAGCAACCCAATCGCACCCATGGCAGTGCCAGTAATCACGCCAGCCAACACGTCGCTGGCGTGGTGAATGCGCACGCCGGCACGGCTGAAGGCGATTATCGCTGCGAACAAATAGAAAAGACCAATCTGCCAGCCGTGCACCCAGTGGGTAAGAACGAGCGCCGAGAAAAAAGCCGAAGAGGCGTGGCCGCTAGGGAAACTCGACGTGCGCGGAGTGCGCACGGTGAACCGCTGGTCGCCACTAGTTGTCGGCCGCGTGCGCCGAAAGAAGCGTTTGATGCCCTGGTTGAGTATCAGGCTCTCAATTCCGATCATTGATGAGAAGATCAAGGCATCCGTGATCGGCGCATCGGTGAGCGCAACTCGGGCGATTCCGATCGCGTGCCACAACAAACCGAAGTCGCCGACCGCGCTGGCTATGGTGAACATTAAAATAATGATTCGCAAGTTGCGGATTGGTTCGATGAAACGATCAAACCAATCGTCGAACCGCACGTATGGGGACTTTGCGTTCACTTTCTGATTGCGTCCAAGTACACGACTGGCGCCTCGGCCGCCGCCTTGGTCGGGTCGCCGCCGAACTCTGGACACCACCGCTTATAGGCGCAGAAATTGCACAACCCACTTTTTTTGGTCGGGAAGTTGCCGGTGTTGCAAGCACTCTCGATGGCCTTGTACATCGCGCTCGTGCGGGTGGCGACAAACTTCATCGACTGTTCGGTCGGCACTCTGGTTAGTCGCACGCCGTCCTTTATGTACAGCAGTTGTAGCGTCGCCGGCAGTTCGCCGCGCATCGCCCGAATCATGTACGCGTACATCTCGAGCTGGCGCATCTTGCCATCTTCATCTGATTTGTTAAATGGAGAGCGTCCTGTTTTGTAGTCGGTGATCACGAGGTTGCCGTCGTGATTGCGCTCGAGCCTGTCGATGTAGCCGCGAATTGAGAAGCCATCGAGAGGCGTCTCGACCCACAACTCCATCTCGATGTCTTTGATCGTTGTCGGATCTTCCATTGCCAAATAGCCGTCGATCAGGGCCGAGCATTCATCCCAAAACTTTGTGGCCTGGGACAAGCTGAGGTTTAGCCCTGTGTAGTCGTAGATGCCTTCGTATTCTGCGCGGGCTCGAACCATGCACTCGTGTGCGGCTGGCGAGGTACGCCCGCTCGGTTCGAGGGCCATCAGCAACTCAAGCGCGCGGTGCACAACGTTGCCCTTGACGGCGTGAATGCCAGGAGGCTGTGGCAAGTTCTCGATGCTCGAGAAACGAAACTTGAGCGCGCACTCTTGAAAACTGCTCACCCGCGATGGTGACAGCGAAACGGGCGCTGGATAAACGGGCGGGTTCGACATGGTCATGATCTCCGCCTAGATAATAGGTGAGCGGTGCAACAGCGAATGGTGCAACTGTGAGCAATACTCCTAATAGTTTCAGTCAACGCGTTGCGGCATCGGCCGTGCGCACGCACTCGACAAACATCTGCGGGTCTTGCATCGGACCGAAGTGAGTCAGCTTCTCGTGGCGCACGAAAGTCGCATTGGGTATCTGGGCGGCAATGGCTGGGGCGATGCCGGCGGGGCTCATTGGCGCATCGGCGCCCGAAATCACCCATGTCGGCACCGCCAGTTTGCCGAGTTCGTTCCAGGTCTCGTGGTTGGCGCCGGTCTCATACGTTCGGGCCTCGTGTTCGGGCAGGCACTTAAGCGCGACGCTGCCGTCTGATTGCGGCTTAAAACCAAACATCACATACGCCGTCAGCGCGGCCGCATCGAAGACATTTAGGGGCGGCTTCGACGAATAATTCGCCAGCGCATCGACGAAACTCGCAAACGCCGCTCGCCGCCGGCGCGCGCCCTCAACAAGTGGGCTCGGGCCGCCGCGTTGTTGCTCGGGCGTGGCGAGCGGGAAGATGATTGGCTCAAATAGCACCAAAGCGCGAAACAATTGAGGCTCGCGCAGTGCAGCCATCACAAGGGCGGCGCCGCCCATCGAGTGGCCCGCGCCGATAATTTGCCCATCGTGCCCAGAATGGCGCGCGGCATAGCGCGCGGCCGCAAGAGCGTCGTCACCGTACCCGGTCCACTCGACCTGCCAATCGGGTGGGCAAGTGCTGTCGCCGTAACCGCGAAAGTCAAACGTGATGCAGTGATGAGTCGGTGTCAGCGCTGTCGCGATTGGGTCGAATACGCGGCCGTGAAATCCGGTGGCGTGAGAAAACAAGACCGTACTTTTTTGTGATTCTGGGTTGTAGTCGTGCACCGCCAGGCTGACGCCGTCGGAAGACGAAAGGCGGATGTCTGTGCTCAAGAATTTTTAGCGCGGCACTATTTCAAATACGGCATGAACATTGCGGTCTCTTCGCCGATGTTGGCTGGCACCACGTAGCCGTCTTCGTTGCGGATTTTTTCGAAGTTATCGCGCACGTCTTCGATCGAAAGTTTGGCGTTAAAATATCCCTGGGTTTCGGCGATAAATACGCGGGCCACGCGACCGCCACCGACGCTGTAGACCTCGCCCGAAACGGGGCACCCCTCGTGCGCGAGGTAGGCAACTACCGGAGCGATGAAATCGGGAGCGAGTTTTTCGCCGATGTTGCCGAACATCGCCTCTGTCATGCGAGTTAGCGCGAGCGGCGCAATTGCGTTGGCCTTGATGTTGTACTTGGCGCCTTCGACCGCGAGCACGCGAGTGAAACCGACGAGGCCCATCTTTGCGGCTCCATAATTTGTCTGGCCGAAGTTGCCGAAAATGCCGGCGGCGGAAGATGTTGAAACGATACGTCCGTAGCCTTGCTCGCGCATCAGCACGAACGCAGGCTGGGTCACATAAAACGCGCCCTTTAAGT
>JAYTUM010000303.1:0-1000 GCA_043744575.1 Acidimicrobiales bacterium
GTTCCGCGACAAGAAGAAAAAAAAGAAGTAGTGGCGCGATGACTCTGACGCTTGCACTGCCGAGCACCGAAGAAGAGATCTGGCGGTACAGCCGCATCAACGAACTCGAGATGTCTAAGTATCGCGGCGGCGTCGTGGCGACGACAGTCGAAGGCGCCGACGACATTGCGCTGCAGGGCGCTGCGGCGACCGCGTTGGTCGGCGCGGCGATCGCCAGCGCGCCAGATGTATTTGCGCAAATGAACACCGAAACGCCGACTGTCGTGGCGTTGCATATCACCAGGGGCAAGGTGCACGCCAAAACCGTCGTGATCACGCATACGATTGCCGAGTCTGGCATCGTCGCCTTTCCTCGGCTCATAATCGACGCCGCCGAAAACAGCGAGATCACTGTCGTCGAACGTTTTGTCTCCAATGATGAAGTGCAATCGCTCGTCGTGCCGGTTGTCGAAGTGCGCGCAGCGCAGTCGGCGCGCGTGACTTATTTGGCGATCAACGAACTCGGCAAAAACACTTGGCAGATTGGCAATCAAGTTGCCGTCGGCGAACGCGACAGCAACGTGCGCCTGTTCACAGTGGCGCTGGGCGGCGACTACGCGCGAATGCGCGCCGAGGTGCGGCTCGTCGGGCAGGGCGCGAGCGCGCAGCAGACCGCTCTGTACTTTGCCGACGGCACTCAGATGCACGACTTTCGCACGTTGCAGGTACACGAGGCCCCGCGCACGCACAGCGACCTGTTGTTTAAGGGCGCGGTTAAAGACACGGCCAAGAGCGTGTACACGGGCCTGATCAAGATCGGCAAGGATGCGGTCGGCTCGCAGGCCTTTCAGACCAATCGCAACCTCACGCTCAGCCACGGCGCGTGGGCCGAGAGCGTGCCCAACCTCGAGATCGAAACGAACGACGTCAAGTGCAGCCACGCCAGCACCGTCGGGCCAATCGACGAAGAGCAGCGCTTCTATCTTGAGAGTCGCGGGGTACCGCCAGAGATCGCCGAGCG